>DAOWFY010000177.1 GCA_030637775.1 bacterium
ATGCCGGCGGCTCCCGCCCCGTTGATCACGATCTTGATTTGGGAGAGTTTCTTGCTCACAATTTTGAGGGCATTGATGGTGGCGGCCAATACCACAACGGCAGTTCCGTGCTGGTCATCGTGGAAGATAGGAATGGAAAGCCTCTTTCTTAATATTTTTTCGATTGAAAAACAGCGGGGAGACGAGATATCCTCTAAATTAATGCCCCCTAAAGAGGGAGAAATTATCTGGATAGTTTTTACGATCTCATTTACATTTTGGGTAGCAAGACAGATGGGAATGGCATCGATCCCGGAGAATTCCTTAAAGAGGATGCATTTGCCCTCCATCACCGGCAGAGCGCTCTCGGGACCAATATTTCCCAAGCCAAGGACGGCTGAGCCATCGGTAATTACCGCAATGGTATTCCATTTGTTGGTATAATCATAGACAAAAGACTTTTTTTTGGCAATCTTTCGGGAAGGTCCGGCAACACCCGGGGTATAAGCCAGGGAAAGATCTCTAAGATTTCTTAAGGGAACCCGGCTTTTAATCTCTAATTTCCCTTTTTTCTTTTTGTGCAGAAGAATAGATTGCTTCTCTAAACTGTCCATTCTTTAAGAGGCCTACCCACCTACGAGGTGGGAAAGAGTTTTTTACTTAAAAAGGGTATATCTCATAATAAAGGAGGCGAAGACAATCGAGATAATCGACATCAGTTTGATGAGGATATTTAAGGAGGGACCGGCAGTATCCTTGAAGGGATCGCCCACGGTATCACCAATAACGGCCGCTTTATGCGCTGCCGAACCTTTGCCGCCAAAGTTGCCTTTCTCAATATATTTTTTGCTGTTATCCCAGATAGCCCCAGAATTGGCGAGAGTTATGGCCATCGCAAAGCCACAGCTCAAAGCGCCCACTAAAAGTCCGATCGCCCCTTCCAGACCTAAAAATATTCCGACAATGATGGGAGTAGCAATGGTTATTAAAGAAGGCAACATCATCTCTCTGAGAGCGCTGACAGTACAGATATCCACCGCCCTGGCATATTCTGGTTTTGCTCTTCCCTCCAGAAGACCAACGATTTCTTTGAACTGTCTTCTTACTTCGAGAACGATTTTTTGGGCGGTTCTTCCTACGGCGCGGATAGCTAATGAGGAGAAGAAGAAGGGGTACATCGCTCCAATGAGGAGTCCGGCCATCAATCTCGGGTTCATCAGGGAAAGTTCTATTTTCCCTCCATATTGAAGAATCTGACTTCTGTAGGCGGCAATGAGAGCAAGCGCGGTAAGAGCGGCAGAGCCGATGGCAAAGCCTTTTCCGGTAGCCGCGGTGGTATTACCAAGGGCATCGAGACTATCGGTTCTCTCCCGCACAATTGAAGGCTGATGGGTCATCTCAGCATTCCCTCCGGCATTATCCGCCACCGGTCCATAAGAGTCTGTGGCAAGAGTAATCCCTAAGGTAGAAAGCATTCCTACGGCCGCGATACCGATACCATAAAGTCCCAGGAAAATATCTTTGCTCCCCCCGGCCAAATAGAAACTGGCAAGAGTGGCAATGGCGATCGTTATCACCGGGAGAAGGGTAGAGTTCATTCCCCAGGAATATCCTTCCAGGATCACGGTAGCCGGACCGGTCTGGGAAGAGGCGGCTACCAATTTTGTTGGAGGGTAATTCTCGGAGGTGAAATATTCGGTAAAAAAGCCGATGAGGTTTCCCGCAATCAACCCGGAAAGGATGGCCCAATATATTCCCAAGTATTGGGCTCCCAGAGTTTTTAATACTACCGGTAAGGATAAACCAGCAATCAATATGCCGGTAATGTAGACCCCACGTCGGATCGCGGCAAGAAGGGAGGCTTGTGTAGCGTCCTCTTTGGTGCGTACCAGGAAAAATCCTATTAGAGAAGCAGAAATACCTGTAGCGGCAATCAAAATGGGCAGAATCATTCCCGGAAAAGAAAGCCCGGCAGCAAGAGCTAAAGCCATTGTGGCGACAATGGAATCCAGATAGGATTCATATAAATCTGCTCCCATACCCGCGATATCCCCGACATTGTCCCCCACATTATCAGCAATGGTCGCCGGATTCCTGGGGTCATCTTCCGGAATGCCGGCCTCAACTTTTCCCACTAAATCTGCTCCAACATCGGCGCCCTTGGTATAGATACCACCCCCAACTCGGGCAAAAAGTGCCTGCGCGGAAGCACCCATTCCCGCACAGAAAAGGGTGGAAGCGATATTGAACATTCGTTCGTTAGCTTCCAGAAAGCGATAGACCCATTGCAGAAAGACATACCAGGCACTGATGTTAAGAAGAGCCAAACTGACAACGATTAAACCCATAACGCTTCCTGAGGAAAATCCGATACGTAATGACCTGTTCAGGGATTTTTTGGCCGCCTGGGTCATTCTGTTGGATGAGATGGTGGCAACATTCATTCCGATAAATCCGGCCAGCGCAGAAAAGAAAGTCCCGGTGATGAAGGCTAAGGGTGCATAAAGAGGTAGAAATTTCTTCAGGCTCAAGAGAATCAGGATAAGGAAAACAGAAAGGGCACAAATTGCCACAGTTTTATACTCCCTCTTGAGGAAGGCTTTTGAGCCCTCTCTGACGGCGGCGGCCACCTTCTTCATCTGAAGGTCGCCTTCATCCTGCCTCTTTATCCAAGCAATAAGGAAGATGATAAAAATGAAGGTAATAAAAATAATGAGGAAAGGGAAAAGAATCAGACCCATTTTTTAATTGAATTTAGACATTGTTTCTTCCATTCCCATATCAAGCAGAAACTCAACGGCGAAAGCCGTCTTTTTTAATATCTCCTTTAACTGGACTTTTTCTTCTTTATTGAAAGGAGAAAGCACAAAGTTGCTCCAATCCTCTTTTGCTGAAATAACGGTGTGCGAACCAATACCAATACGCAACCGAGGGAAATCCTCAGTTCCTAAACAGGAGATGATTGATTCCAATCCTTTATGCCCTCCATCGCTTCCTTTGGGCCGAAGACGGACCTTTCCTAAGGGTAAGTTAAGGTCATCGCAGAGGATGAGAAGTTTATCTTTTTTGATCCGATATCTTTTTAGAATGGGTTTTATTACAACACCACTATTGTTCATAAAGGTAAGAGGCTGAAGCAAGACGACCTCTTCCTTCCCTACTCTACCTTTGCCAATGATGCTTTTATAACGAAGGCTGCGGCAAAGACGGATGTGATTTCTGTGCGCAAGGCAAGAGAGAGCCTGAAAACCAGCATTGTGCCGGGTATTGCTGTATTTTCTTCTTGGGTTGCCAAGACCAACAATCAACCACACCTTATTTTTCTTTCTTTTCTGGTTTCCTGTCTTTTTCTGGTTTCTTCTCTTTGGCAGGTTCTTCTGCGAGCTCTTTTGCTTCCTCCGGCGGTTTTTCTTCCTCCTTTTTCTTTCTTCTCTCCTCTGCCTCTTCCTCTGAGATTACCTCAGGCTCTGCCGCCTCCTCCTCCACTGGAGGCGCTACTTCCTCCTCCTTCCTCGGAGCAAGAATTGAAGTCACTACATCGGTAGGTTCATTAAGAATGGTTATTTCTTCTGTTTTTAAATCCCTTACATAGAGGCTATCGCCAATCTTTAAGGAGGAAATATCGGCCTCAATCTTTTCTGGAATATGGGCGGGAAGGGTTTCAACCTTTATTTCCCAGAGCACATGGTCCAATACCCCTCCCTCCTTTACTCCCGGAGATTCCCCAATTAAGGTAACCGGCACATTAACCGCGATCGGTTTATCCAGGGTGGTCTCATAAAAATCGAGATGGAGAATCATATCCTTGGTTAAATCCTTCTGGACCTCCTTTAGGATTGCCCTTTTCTTGATGATTTTATCATCCTTCTTAATTTTAAGCTCAAGAAGACTGCTCTTTCCGGCTAAATGATGCAGAACCATCTGGAAATCCTTACCATTTAAGATTAAAGGGAGAGACTCCTTCTCTTTCCCATAAAGGATAGCCGGGATATAGCCTTTTTCCCTTAGCCTTTTTACCGCCCTTGTACCTTTCTCTTTCCTGACTTCTACCTCTATCCCTTCCATATTGCTTTCCGATTATTTTTATGTTATTCTACTACCGTTTTCTAAAAAGGTCAAGAAATATTGCAAAATATAAACGGATGAAGATAATCTATTCCCCCAAATGCCTGGATTATTGCGAGACTTCCCATCCTGAATCTCCCCGGAGAGTGAGGGAAAGTTTCCTTTTTCTGAAAGAGAAGGGATTTGAGTTTGAGGAGCCGGGTCTCTGCAATGAAGCGGATCTCCTTTTAGTTCATGAGGAAGGTTTGATTGAAAAGGTGAAAAACGGTAATTTCTTCGAGGCCGATACCCCTGATTTGCCAGGAATCTACGAATATGCTAAGCTCTCGGTAGCAGCAGCAATATTGGCAATGGAGACTGCCCTGAAAGGAGGAACATCCTTTTCCTTGATGAGACCTCCGGGACATCATGCTACCAAAAGAAGATTAGGAGGTTTTTGCTACTTTAATAATCTTGCCATTGCGGTAAAGAAAGCTCTTTCCTCTGTTAAAAGAATAGCCATTGTTGATCTTGATGGTCACCATGGCAATGGGACCCAGGATATCTTCCTGGGAGAGGAAAGGGTTGTTTATCTTTCCCTTCACCAATTCCCTGCTTATCCGGGCACCGGGGCATATTCCTTTGAGAATTGTTTTAATTTTCCTCTTTCTCCGGGCACCGGGGAGAAAAAATATCTGGAAGCCTTAGCAGAAGCATTAGAGAAGGTAAAGAAATTTAATCCAGAGCTTATCGCTGTCTCGGCCGGCTTTGATACTGCAAAAGGAGATCCTCTTCTGCAACTGAATCTTTTCCCATCCAGTTATGAGAAGAGTGGAAAGGAATTGGCTTCCTTGGGTCGGCCTATCTTTTCTATTTTAGAGGGAGGTTATAGCAGGGAATTGCCAAAATGTATCTATCGGTATTTACAGGGTCTGATAAAAGAGGAGAGCTAATTGAATATGGAAAAAT
>DAOWFY010000174.1 GCA_030637775.1 bacterium
GTTAAGCATGTAGTAAATCTCAATAAAAAAGGGGCGATAACTCCGATATTGCCCCGGGTGGGATTGGACAAGCAATGTTCTTGTTCTCCCTTACTGGATGATCGTAGCTTCTGGCTTTTCTCCCTTAA
The DNA here is from genome assembly GCA_030637775.1 of bacterium. GTDB lineage: Bacteria > Ratteibacteria > UBA8468 > UBA8468 > UBA8468 > DAOVGU01. The sequence continues at coordinate 129 of DAOWFY010000174.1, forward strand.
AGACATCACCTACTGAGGGTCCCAGGACAATTCCCCGCTCCAGTTCAACAATGGGGGAGAGAATGTTGGATAAATGTCCAAAGAAGCGCTCAATATTGGCGATGTGAGTTCTGGGGACATAGAGAATGTCACCTTTTTCAAGGGAGATATTTTTTTTCAGGTCTCCCCTGGTGTAAACCTCTTTTAAGTTAAGAGACATTAGTATCGGTTTTTTTAGATCCCCTCTTATCAGAAGGACGCTTCTCTGTTCTGCGTCCGTGGTGAATCCCCCTGCCTCCAATATCGCCTCCAGAGCGGTCATGGGAATATCCATCTGGAGAATCCCGGGACTTGTAACCTCTCCTAACACAAAAATCTTCTGACTGCGAACCGAGACAACGGTGATACTAATTTTTGGATCTACCAGATATTTTAGCAATCCTTGCCTCAATTTATCGCGCAGCTGGACCAAGCTCAGCCCACCAGCCTGAATCTCTCCTAGAGGCGGGTAAGAAATTGTTCCCGAAGAGCTAACCTTGACGGTTCTGCTTAAATCCTCCTGCCGCCAGACCGCTATTTCCACTTCATCTCCCGGACCAAGGATGAACTGGCTTACCCTAACCTCCTTTATCTCTTCTCTTTTCTCTGTCTTCTCCGGAACTTTTATCTTGTGGGAATGCTGTCTTACCGAAGAGCAACCGAGGAAGGATAAGCTAATAACCAAGAATAAAGCAATATCGCCTAAATATTTACCGTGTCTCAATTTTTTTCTCCCTTTCAGTAGTAATAACCGCTTTTTCCTGCCCGGAATTTGTTCAACACAACGCCCAAAATCTTAGCTTTGGCATTCTTCAGGACTTCACTGACATGAACTGCATCTTTCCGGCTTACTTTACCCGCTTCCAGAACGAGCAGAGCGTTTCTCAGAGAAGTCGCTAATACCACAGTATCGGCAACAGCAAGGATGGCAGCAGTATCATAGATAATGACATCGAACTTTTCGCCCAATCTGCTGATGAGTTCCTTTAGTTTTGTCGATTCAAGAAGACGGCCTGAATCAGGAGGATATTCACCGCACGCAAGCACGCTTAGCCCTTCCACATCAGCAGGCTGGATAGCCTCATCTATTTTCACCTTCCCGGAAAGTATTTCGCTTAGCCCTGGTTTCCGGGAGAGATTAAAGAGGGGAGGCACACCTGGCTTGACAAAATCAGCGTCAACCAAGAGGACCTTTTTTTTATTTTGGGCGATGGTGATACTTAAGTTTGCGGCGATGATAGTTTTTCCTTCCCCTGGCCCAGCACTGGTTACAAGAAGGTGCTTAATTTCTTCATCGATGGTTGCCATCTTGATGTTGTGCGCGACTCTCCGGTAGGCATCCGCCAGATGATCGGTTTCCCCCTTTTTGCTGAGCAAAATCTCCATTTTCTTTGGTATCAGCGGGATTGTTCCTAAAAGAGGGGTTTTTAAGTACTCCTTAGTATCCTCGGCATCCTTGATGGTATCATCGATATATTCTGAAAGAAATCCGAGTCCAAGACCGCTCATCAAACCCAGGGAAGCGCCCAGCACGATACAGAAAACCATCTTTGGCTTGGCTGGTTTCTGAGGCAATTCTGCCGGTGCAACCAGGTGGACATTGCACAATTGTAGTGCGCTCGCTAAGGTTATCTCATCGCGGTACTTCAGAAGTGAACCGTATATATCCTGAGCAGTGTCTACCGTCAATTGTAGTTGCGCCAGTTGATATTCTTTCATCGGTAGGGTAAGTAGCCTCTCCGAGTATTTCTTAATGAGTGTATCGATTTCCTTTAAGCGAATCTCTAAAGCAGCAATTTCCTTTTCCAAAGTACTCAGTTCCGGAGCCATCTCTTGATGAACTTTGAGTTCCTGCGCCAATTCCCCTTTTGTTTTTTCTATCTTCTTCTTTGCCGTGATTACCTCGGGGTGTTCATTGGTAAATTCGGCAAGAAGTCCGGCCAGATTTGCTTCCTCTTGAGCAAGTTCTCTCTTTAAAGTTTCAATCTGAGGGCTTGCGCTCACAACTCCCGCCGAAATCATCGTCTCGACTTCCTTTTCCAATTGCGCTCTTGTTGTTCTAAGTTTTATCTTATTCTCATAGAGGTCGATGATACTTGCTTCTTTGTCCTTATTTAATTCCGTTATTTTTTCTATGGCCGTGCTGATCTCCTTATTCAGATCAACTGTCTTTTCCTTTTCCTGGAACCTCTTGAGTTCTGTAAGTGCAGTCGTGTACTTTTTCCCTACCCCATCGATCTCTTTGTCGACAAACTCATTGAGCTCTACCAGTTCCTCGCGCGACAATTTCTTTGTCTCACTGATATAAATATTTGCCAGAATATTGGCAAGCTCCATCGCTTCGGTTTTGTTATCCGATTCCCCGGTAATCTCTAAGATATCGGTCTCCTCATATTGCTCTACAATAAGCCTTCTGTGAGGAAATATCGTCGGCAGGAAGATTGATTTGGTCAGGTCTTCCACCTTCAACCACTTGCCCTTTTTATCCTTTAACTGGAGCTTCTTGATTACCTTATCGACAACTGGCCAGGAGGTTATCAGGGCTATCTGTGTATCGATGGGGTTATCACTCACAGACTTTGTCAAAGTGAGTTGGTCCAGCCCCTCGAGATCAATACCTTCTAAGAGGGAGGTTTCGACCCCGCTGGCAGAGATAAACAACCGGGCTGTAGCCCGATAGGTAGGTTTGAATTTCTTCACTAAAAAACTGCCGATAGAGATGATTAAAAAGATGATTGTAAATGCGGGAATGATCATCCACTTCCGGCGACAAATAATCTCCCATATCCTTCTTAATTCCATCTCTGGTATAGGATAAATTACGATACTACACTCTACACTATCTTCAGTAGTAATATACGTAATTAGTCTTTCAGATTAAGCATGTAGTAAATTAATAGACGCAGATGCACACAGATCTGCGTTTATCTGCGTCCAAAAAGGGAATTCCTATATGATATATTAACCAATATTGGGTTAAGGAGCCCAACGACCCTCTACCCAGACTGCTCCTTTCCAATGACCGGGAACCCAGACTCTGCCAGGCCGAGGGCGAGGAGAAACCACCGTAACACATCCTGCAAGAAAGACAATTACCAGCAGGATGAGAAGAGATAATGATACCTTTTTGGTTCTCATTTTTCCTCCGTATAAATGAGTTTCTTCAACGATCATCACCAAGGTCTTGGTCGGGGTCTTGGAGGTAGTGGAGGGGGGACCTTAACTTTTTCCCAGTGGCCGGGAACCCAGTAGCGGTCTCTACTCACTCCTACCCAATACCCAATAACCCAGACTCGAGGACCAGCGGGTGGCTGGAGAATCCGCTCCCAATAGCCAGGAACCCAATGTCTGTCTTTCCCTTTTCCCTCCCAATAGCCAGGAACCCATTTATGGGGACCGGCGGGAGGAGTAATCTCCTCCCAATAGCCAGGAACCCAATGTCTGTCTTTCCCTTTTCCCTCCCAATAGCCAGGAACCCATTCTTTTGGTTCCGAAGGGATGACAGTTACAAACTCCCAATGGGTCGCAACCCATCCTTTCTTAGCATCCCAGTGGCCTTCCACCCAGGTGCAGGGACCGGCGGGAGGAACGGTAATTACCATCCAGGCCCCACTTCTCCACTCATAGGGACCGGGAGCAGGCGCCACCACAAGAACCCATTTAGCCTCTATCTTCACCCATACCTTTCCGGCCGGAGGCTTTCTTAATTTTCCAAAACCTTCGGTACTCAAAAGAAGACATAGAATGAAGGCCGCTAAAAGAATCTTTATACCTTTTTTCATCTTTTTACCCCCTCATTAACTTGTTTCCCAACAAAAACATTTTCCTTTTCTTCATCTTAATCACCTCCATAGTTCAATTATTCTTTTAAAATCTCTACCTTACCTTGATATAATCCCTGTATTTCTTAAACTCCTTTTCCTTTCCGTTAACAAACAACTCTCTTATTTCCGGAGCATAGATCCTTATCCTTGGTATATAATCCCCATTCACCATAAGTTTGCCTCCTTTATAAAGAAGCTCTATGCCAGATATACGTTTCTCTGCCTTGATGAGTTCCTTTCCTTTGAAAGACAACCTCCTCCCTTCTATTAGCACTACCCTCTCAATTTTGCCTTTCCTGCTCCTCACTAAGCCGCATCTTGCATCGCTTTTTATCCCTTTGTAATCGTATATAGAAGGCTTTTTCTGGCTCAGGAAGATATAATCTTCTATATCATCTATCACTACCTTGAATGCCTTATGACTGTCTTCTGCCTTAAGCAAAGGCTCAAAATTTATTTTTCCCATCTTACCTTTATACAGATAAAGGAGGACAGAAAACTGATTGGGGAGAGTTTCTTTGATATAGCTTATCTGTTTTGCGTCTTCGGTTCCGAAATGTCTGTCTCGCTGCGCAACAAGCCCCATCCAGCATCTTTTCTCGTCAATCCTGCTGATCGTCTCCGGATAAGCGGGGACCACCAGCATGCCGACATCTTCATTGGCTTTAATTACCTTTCCTTCCTGATTTTTCCGCGGACTCGGACCGCTAAGGATCAGTCTTTCCCCCGGGTCAATATTAACATTCTCTTTCGCTGTATGCAGAAGCCACTGTATCTTGGCCATTTCTCCTTTGCCCTTTCCGGGGAGGCCGTCACAGATAATGAAATAGGAATCATTCACGCTTCCATTTGTCGGTTTTACAAAAAGCACTGTCCTTTGATGCTCGCTTTCCTTATACCGTGTGTGAGCCGCAGAAAAATAGTCAAACCCTGACAGACTCTTCCAGCCTACCAAGCCTCCATTGGCGGCATAATACCTTGTCTTCATAACTGTCCATTTTTCTCCTGTCTCTCCACAACCGCTACCAGACAGCCTTTGCTGACCTCTGTCATTTATTCTAATTGTATTATGAGCTTCCGTGGTTCTAGACCAACCAAAGAGGTATGAAGCATAACTAGGACCGCCTGCCTCACCTGTGATAAACTCGCCATAAGCAAAAATATCAAAGTTTAGGCTGTCTGGATGTCCATGATCAGTGCCTAAAGAGCCGTACTTGAGCGCTAAGTATAAATCATTTGTTTTCCATCCCGAGCGCATTATGGCAAAACCGCCGTATGGAAACAGATACGAAGTTTTCTTGGGAATGCACGTTTTTATCTTTTCAAAGCTATCTAATA
>DAOWFY010000127.1 GCA_030637775.1 bacterium
CAGGAATCCCTGCAACATTTCTAGGAGTAATACTAGGAGTTTTTGAGTTAATGATTATAGGAACACTAATTCGTCTTTTTAGTGGTTTAATGATAACACCAGAAGATATGCAAGAGCTCTGGGTGTGCAAAAGTTGAGATACATAGGTAACACCCACCATTTCGTCTTTGTTGACCAAAAGCGAAATAATACCCTGAAATAACCCCATAAAATAGCAGAAATCTTACCTAAAATAACCTCTAAATATCAAAGGCGAAATTCTGCTGCTATTTCCAAATTTGACAGGATAAGGTTTTTGTGTTATTTTTTATTACAAGGAGGTGGAGGGTATGAGAGAGACGATAACAATTAGTATACCGGAAGAGATTAAGAAACAGCTCGATAAAATAACGGCTCAAGAAGGTAAGACCCGTAGCGGTATCATTAGAGAGTCGTTACGAGACTATCTGTTTATCCGTCAATTTAGATCCTTGCGCAAAAGGATGATGGAAAAGAGCCCCTGTGTCTACACCGACCAAGATATCTTTAATCGCGTATCATGAGGATAGTGTTTGACACTAATGTTTTAATTGCTGCCTTTATTTCTCGGGGAGTGTGTGCCGAACTGTTCGAACACTGTGTTCGCCGCCATAAGATCATAGCATCAAAATTTATATTTACAGAATTCTCTGACAGATTGACCACCAAGTTTAAATTCTCCAAGCATGAAGTAAGCGAAGCTGTGCAATTGCTTCTCGGCCGGATAGTAATTGTAACCCCTTTAAATCTGGAGAGGGGTGTTTGCCGTGATCCAAAAGACAACCTTATTCTTGGTACTGCCCTAAAAGCGCAATGCCAGTGTATTATAAGTGGCGATAAGGACCTACTCATTCTGAAGAAATATAAAGGTATCGACATTATCTCCCCCCAGGATTTTTGGAAGTATGAAGAGACTGCAAGAACCACTGTCAGAAAATGAAATTAAATTGGGTGCGTAAGGTCTTTGCTGACGATAGGAATAATGCCTTTACCGATCTTGCCCGGTGGAAAGGTAATTATTACCTTGCTCGGGAGAAAATGATATCATAGTAAGTTACTACTCTTCTCACGAAGAAAAGAAGAGCTCTATAAAAAACTTAACAAAAATATTTTTTGGGGGTATAATGTGAGGTAAGGGAGAGGGATGATGAATAAAATAAGATTTATTCTTTTAATGGTTGCAATCGGTGGTTTGTTCTTTTGCGAAAAAGCAAGAGCGGTAGAAGCACCGGAGATTCATTTTTCTAAAGGGGTAGTAGCCTTTGTCGAGAAGGATTACCGGAGGGCGGCCGAGGAGTTTGAGGAAGTGGTAAAGCTCAGGCCAACGGATAGCAAGGCCTATTTCTATTTAGGCAGTTGTTATTTCAACTTGAAGGATTATCCCCAAGCAAAATCGTCCTTATCGAAAGCAGCTACTCTCGACCCAGAACTGAAAACTGCAACCAAACTCTTGATCGACGAAATGGAGGGGAAACCGGTAGAAAGAAGAATACCGGCTAAGAAAAGATGGGCTATCTCAGGGAAATTTGGCGCCGAATATGATGATAATGTTGTGCTCAACCCCTCTGGTGTGACTACCGCCATCTCTGACCAGGAGGACTGGCGAGTGATACTTAATTTGAATTTAGAGTATCAACCAATCAGGGAACCCTTAGAATTGGCCACCTACTATAACTTTTATCAGAGCAGGCATGGAGAATTGACCGATTATAACCTTCAGGGACATACCATTGGTCTCTATACTTCCGCCAAGAGAGAGCCCTGGAAGTTCAGGCTACAATATTCCTATGACTATTACTGGCTTGCTCTTGCGCGTGATGACTATTTAGCCGTTCATACCATCATTCCTACCGCCAATCTCACTCTAAGAAAGAATAAATTAACTCAATTCTACTATCAATTCCGGGAAAAGGACTACTTCCAAAGTACCGCTGGCTCTACCAACCAGGATGCAGGTAACAATATGCCGGGGATAAATCAATATCTCTTCTTTAAAAATAGAAGTTCCCTAAAGCTCGGTTATGCTTATGAAGACAATGACGCAAGGGGAGGCAACTGGGACTACCTCGGCCATTATATTTTGCTGGCCTATAATTATCCTTTGACTGAGAATCTCAAACTGAAATTGGGCTTTAATTATTATCCTACCCGATATAAAAATGTTGATACCATTTATAATCAGAAGAGGGAGGATGATGAGCGAAGTTATTCCCTGAGTCTTTCTCGAAAGCTCAATAAATCCCTTAACCTTTCCTTTGCCTATACCTATGTGGATAACGATTCCAATATTGCAGAGTACACCTATAGCCGCAATATCTATTCTTTGGTTACGGAATTTAAGTTTTAACCAGGAGGCGGGATGAAAACAGGAAGAACTATTATTGCAATCGGTATTTTGCTGGCTACCTTTCTTCTTTACCCTTCCTTCTCATCTGCGGAAGAGAAAGCGGTGGGCAAGGTAGTAGCAATAGAGGGTAGAGCGAGGATAA
>DAOWFY010000012.1 GCA_030637775.1 bacterium
ATGTGTCCCGAATTAAATGAAAATATTAATCAGTGGAGGGGCGGGATTTATCGGTTCGCATCTCTGTGATTATTTCTTGAAAAAAGGGAATAAGGTAATTTGTCTTGATAACCTGCTCACCGGCAGAAAAGAAAACATTGCTCATCTTCTTAAAAATAAAAATTTCAAATTCATTAAGCAGGATATTACTGAAAAATTCTCTCTCTCGGGTAAAGTTGATGCAATCTGCCATCTTGCCTCTGCCGCCAGCCCAAAGGATTACCTGAAATTTCCCTTAGAAACCCTGAAGGCTGGCTCGGCGGGAACGCTTAATCTCTTGGAATTAGCAAGAAAGAAGAGAGCAATTTTTCTCCTTGCCTCCACCTCCGAGGTCTATGGGGACCCAAAAGTCTCCCCCCAGAGGGAGAATTACTGGGGAAATGTCAACTGCATTGGACCTCGAAGCTGCTACGATGAAGCAAAGAGATTTTCTGAGGCGCTTACGATAGCGTACCACCGTAAGTATTCTCTTGAGGTAAGGATCGCCCGTATTTTTAATACCTTTGGGCCACGGATGAAAGGGAATGATGGAAGGGCCATCCCAACGTTTATCGGACAGAGCTTGAAAAATGAAGACTTAACCGTTTTTGGCAAGGGAGACCAGACGAGAAGTTTCTGCTATATTTCCGATCTGATTGAGGGAATCTATAGATTACTGAAATCAAAGGAACCGAGACCGATAAATCTGGGGAATCCTTCCGAGATGAAAATCGTCGATTTAGCTAAAAAGGTTATTGCTCTTTCCAAAAGTAAAAGTTCTCTCGTCTATAAACCTTTACCGGTTGATGACCCAAAACGGCGCTGTCCGGATATTAAAAGGGCAAAAGAATTATTAGGCTGGCAGCCCAAGGTAAACTTAGAGGAAGGACTAAAAAGAACAATTGCCTGGTTTCGGAGTTTATGACCCCTTTATTATTTTTTCAAAGCAGCCCTCCGGACCAAGAGGTTGAAGAGAATATTGAGAAAGGAAAGGGCAATGGTAAAGATGATAATCTTGCCCAGAATAGTTTGCGAATTTATACTTTCTACCGTTAAATTATGAAGAAAATCCGAGAAGCCAGTGGCTGAACGTGGACCTAATCGAAGAACAGGACCGATAAAGAAACCCAATATTCCAACCTCTACCCAAACCCGGAGAATTCCCAAAAGTAAGCCATCAATGATCCCCCGATTCAAGACCTTCCAGGGGACATTTTCCAAGCCTTTCCCCGGGATGCGATGTAGATAACCTCCGTTGCTCTTCCTTAGAAACACCTCTCCTAAATTGATTACTGTGGGTAGCATCATTAGCCCTGCAATCACCGGACCCATCCAGACCGACCATTCCAGATGCAAAATACGAAGGAAGAAAAATACCGCACCGATCCCAATAAGGATGCAGGGTAATCGACTCAAGAATGTCGTAGTGAAGCGCAAAAATCGAATGGCCCAATTCTCAGCAAGATATCCAGAGATGGCCAAAGCAACACTGATACCCAGGCAAAGAGCGATAAGCAATCCCAGCAAGGAGGCTCCAAAGATTACGAAGATTGTCCCCGCGAGTGGACTGGCATTCAGGAGTTTTGTGAACCCCCTTCCCCAGCCACTGATACCTCCTTCACCGGCAAAGAGAACTTGCCCCCACTGATAGAGGAGAGCGCCAAAGATACCGGCTAAAATTAAGAGGGAGACCCCAACAATGGTCCAGAAGAGTGTTACCATAAACCGAGAACTCTTTTCTGAAGATATTCGCATTTTGTTTCCTATTTTTTTAAGTCATTTTATACCACTTCCTTGAGAATGTCAAGAGTTTGGGATATAATTAACAAACATGGTTGAGAGATTTCCTCCCTGGTTAAGGAAGAGAATTGTTATTGATGGGAAGGTAGGAAGGACATCCGAAATTCTAAAGGACTTAGAACTTCACACCGTATGTGAGGAGGCAGGTTGTCCAAATATCAATGAATGCTTTAGCCAATCTACTGCTACCTTTATGATTCTTGGCAATCTCTGCACCAGAAACTGCCGTTTCTGCGGGGTGAAGAAAAATAAGCCTTTACCGGTTGATAATGCCGAGCCGGCTCGGGTAGCCGAGGCAGCAGAAAGATTGGGTTTAAGGTATGTCGTGATAACTTCGGTAACCAGGGA
>DAOWFY010000038.1 GCA_030637775.1 bacterium
ACATATCTACAAAAGTTGACTGAGAGCTCGAAAAAGAATAAAATGCTTTTTAGAAATGAGGATTCTTAAAATTAATCCCATCAATCCGGAAGAGGAAAAGATAGAAGAGGCAGCCAATTTGCTCAAAAAAGGAGCGGTCCTTATTTTTCCTACCGATACCGTCTATGGAATTGGAACCTCCTTTAAGAATGAGCCAGGGATGGAGAGGATATTTGCATTGAAGAAGAGACCAAAAACAAAACCGATCGCCATCTTAGTAGATGATAAGAAAAGGGCCTTAGAGATGGTTGAATCGAGCAAAGAAATAGAGAAGGAGATGGAAAGGGTCTGGCCAGGAGCGGTTACCCTTCTCTTAAAGGCAAAGGTTTCCCTTTCTCCTCTTCTCAAAAATTCTTCCTCTAAAGTTGGGCTGCGAATTCCTGACCATCCTCTTACTTTAAAGTTATTAAAAGCCTCTGGTTCTTTAGCAGCTACCTCGGCTAACCTTTCCGGACAACCAGCCAATTGCCAGGTAGAGACGATTGAAAAGGAAATCTTAGAAGGGGTAGATTTAGTTATTGATGCCGGAGAAAGTTCGGGTAAGGAATCTGCGGTCTGGGACTTTACCAGTGAACCGGCAAAGCTTGTCCGGGGTGGGGTTCTTTTTGTCTGCACCGGAAATTCCTGCCGCAGTCCGATGGCGGCCGGTTTATTAAGGAAAATTCTCCGGGACAAAGAAAACAAAAACATCGGGGTAGATTCTGCCGGTTTCCTGTTTCCTCAAGGAGGAGCAACCAAAGAGGCGATTGAGGTGATGAAGAGAGAGGAAATAGATTTATTAAGTCACAAGAGCAAACTGGCAAAGCCTTTTCTAATTAAAAATTTCGACCTTATCTTTGTGATGAAGGAAATTCACCGAGAAAGGATTACCCAAATGGTTCCCGAGAGCGCAAAAAAAATCTTTGTTCTTGATATTCCTGATCCGATTGGCAAACCGGTTAGTTTCTATGAGGAAACCTTAAGTAAAATTAAGGATAAAATAGAAGAGATAGTTTTGAGGAGAATATTATGAAAATAGGGATTGGTAGTGACCATGCCGGTTATAGATTAAAGGAGGAGTTGAAAAAGCATCTGAGGAAGGAGGGCTATGATGTGCTTGATTTCGGCAGCAAAAGTAATAAGAGCACCGATTACCCCCAATACGGTCTCAAGGTAGCCGAGGCTGTCGGTAAAAAGGAGGTGGAGAGAGGCATTCTTGTCTGCGGGACAGGCTTAGGGATGGCAATCGTTGCCAATAAGGTAAAAGGGGTAAGAGCCGCCTGCTGTAATGACCTGTTTTCCGCAAGATTAAGTAGACTCCACAATGATGCCAACGTTCTTACTTTAGGCGGAAGAATCTTAGCCTTTGAATTTGCTCAGGAGATTGTTACCCTCTGGCTGGAGACCCCATTCTCCCGAGGAAAACATTCCCGCCGCATCAACCAGATCAAAGGAATGGAGAAGGAAAGGTTTATCTGAAAAAGATGTGGCCTCCTCTGTTTGACACCTTAAATTCTCTGAGGTAAAATAGTAATATGAAACTAAATAGCCTTTTAGAAAAAGAAAAATTGCCTCGCATAACTGTCTCAGAAAAGAAATTGACTATTCTCATCGCTAAGGAAGGCAAAAGATATTGTGCTTTCTGCCCAGAGTTAGATTTAGTGGCTGAATTGGATACCCTGCCAGAAACAGTTCAAGACATAATCGAGGCAATAAGAGATTATGCTCGGGAATACTTAGAAAACATTTCTCTTTATAGCAAAAGCCCAAACAGAGCCCATCATCTTCCCTACATAAAGGATATTGCTTCCTGTAAAGACGACTGGGAATTGATGAACCTTATCGAAGTAAGGTATGGCCGCCTACAGCTTTGATCAGTTTCGCAAGGTTCTCAGTCGTTTAAACTTTCAAAAGCTCCGTTCCCGGAAACACGAAACCTGGCGCAAAATATTAGAGAACGGGGATATTCTTAGAGTGAGAGTAAGTCATCGCCATAAAAGAACGATTCCTAAATGGTTATTTTATAAGATGCTTCAGCAAGCAGGTATTGACGAAAAAACTTTTCGGGCAATTTTGAAGAAGAAACAATAGTTTTTGATTTGGTTTTTTCTTCAATTGTTTTTTCAGTACACAAAGGCGGAAGAATCCTTGCCTTTGAATTTGCCTGGGAGATTGTTACCCTCTGGCTGGAGACCCCATTTTCCCGAGGAAAGCATTCCCGCCGCATCAATCAGATAAAAAGTATGGAGAAAGATTTAAGCCACTTCAGAAAAGAAATTTTGTAGAAGAGTTGTGCGCAGTGGATGAGAAAAGATAACCGAAAAAACTAATAGGGAAGGGCAGAATAATGGATAAGCCAGTGAAATCGACCACCGCCAAAAAAGAATATAGTTTTGCTGCAATAGGAGATTTTCATTATGCTAGAAGAAAGCATTATCCGAAAAACCTTCCGGGGGAATGTAAAGTTATAATTTACCAATGGGTGGTAAAACATGTGTTAAAACCGATGCTTTCTGAAATTAAAACCTCTTGTCCCGATTTTATTGTCCAGACTGGAGATTTTATAGAAGGGATGATAAAAGACCAGGGAAAGGCTAGGGAACAATTGAAGGAAGCATTAGGGTTACTTTCTTTAGTAAAAGTCCCTGTTTACATCTCTATCGGTGGACATGATAAACATACAATACCGAGAAAGGCTTGTAATGACGTAATGCTGCCTTTTCTCTCCCAGCAATTGAATAGAAACGTAAAAAATTATTATTTTTCCTTTGATTATAAGGGAGATAAATTCATCTTTTTGGACACTCACAGATTAAAAAAAATACTCCTCAAGCCAAGTGGTTTGAAAAAGAATTGAAAAATTATAAAAAAAGGGGGCATATATTTGTTTTTGGGCACGTGCCAATTTTTCTTATTGGAAGAGTATTCTTTTCTGAAATCGGGTTTATTCAATTGATGCTTAACCTTCTGAAAAAATTTCCTATAGATGCCTATTTTTGTGGACACACCCATAATCAATCTGTGCTTGTGACAAGAAAGGAAAAAATCTTACAAATTAAGGGAACAGCGGTCGGGTTTCTAAAAGACAAGTTGACTCCTTCTGAAGTAAGGAAGATGGGGAAGTTTCCTTCGGGGACATCCTATTATATCCCTGAGGAGGAATTGATACCTTTAGAAGAAACGAAAACACTCTTACTTTCCAAACACCTCCTGAATTATTATTGGGGATATTTGGAAGATACGGCTCCAGGATGGTATCTGGTAAAAGTCAAAGGAAAAAATGTCACAGTAGAATGGCATTTAACAGGTAGTGGGATACGTAGAATTTTCTCGTGGGAAAAACCTGGTGAAGTAAAAGAGATTAAAATCTTCAAGGAAGAAATCAAAAAGGAGAAAATTGGTAAAACCGATCTCAACAAAATTAAATCTGCCCGTTTGTACTTAAGTTTGTGGAATTCTGAGGGGAGAGAAAAAGAGATTTTTTTAAATGGAGAAAAGATAGGTTTTCTACCGGCAGGAACAGCCTATTCTACACGAAGATTGGAAATACCCAAAAATAAATTATCATCTATAAATCTAACTAATCAAATTCGCATAACTAATCCTAACAAAGAAAAGTTCTGCGTAGGGAGCATCTATATGGAAATTATACTAAAAAATGGTATAAAGATAAGAAGTAATATCTCTCAACATATATATGTGACATCTAAAAGATGGAATAATTGGAGACTGAGTATCTTGTATTATGTTCCACCTGGGAGAGATATATCTCAAGAGATAAAATTTTATAAGAAATTAGGCATAGAAAGAGATGGATAAGTTAAGGGGCTGTCTCAAAATAATCTTGACTATTTGGAGTCCCAGGTTTGAAGTCAGTGCAAGGCGCGACGAAGGCTTTGTGCCGGTGGCACATAGCCGAGGAGCAACACCGCAATGCTTTAAAGATGGGACTCCGACAGAAGGGCCAGGGTGCTTTTGGGCTGCGACTACGTCGCTCATCATTTGCGTAGCTCTGCTACGCAATACTCTTTGCTCCTTGTCTCGCGCCAAAATCACCTCTGGCAAATGGTCAACATTATTTTGAAACAGCCCCTAAGTGCTGCCCTCCTAAAAACCCCGCCTTCTCTGAAAAACTTTAAAAAACGAAGAGAGATTTTAAAAACTCTTGATGAGTTTTTGAAAATTCCCAACTCAGAGAAGGATGAAGATGTTATAGGATATTATCGGAAAATGATTGATCATGCTTTGGACCGGATAGAAAGGGAAGAAGTAAAAATTGGACTAACTATCTGGAAACTCTATAGCAGTGGTTTCATTATCAAGACTCCCAAAACAACCTTTGCCTTAGACCTTTGCGAGGGGCCCAACAAAGACATTTATGGGAAAGAAAACGTCCCTTTTTCCTTTACCCTCCAACAGAGAGAGAAAATAGCTAAATTGGTTGACTATTCTTTTCACACTCACCATCACTATGACCACATCAGCTATCAAATGGTTAAGGAACTCTGGGGACAGAAGAAAAAAATCATAGTAACTCAGCAGAATAAAGATTGCTGGAAAAAGGAACCTTTTGCGGAAGACTTAACAGTTCCTAATGATAAAGCCTTATTCAAGAGAGGAGATTTAAAGGCGAGAGTGTATCATGGATGGCAACATATGAATCCGGAGACTGATGATGAAACCCGGTTTTATCACTTTCTTTCGGAACCATTCGAAGTTCAGTGTAACGCTTATTTAATTACTACCGATAATAATATCAGTATTTTGGTCAAAGGAGACATTTTTGATGGTGACGAATTTTCTTTGTATCTCAAAGAACTGAAAAAGTCAGGGGCAAAGATTGATTTATATTTATCTTCAACTTGTACTGCACGTGGCAAAGATATTATAAAAGAAACAGAGCGGCTCTTTGACCCCTTCTTTATCCCGGCTCATGAATGGGAATTCACCCACCGGAAGCCTGATGAAGAAGGAGCTGCCACCCAGTCTTATTCAGAACTCTGTAGTATGTTCGGAAAAAGTGCTTTGCGAGGGAAAGCGACAGTTCTTTCCTGGGGTGAAAGACTTCATTACAACCCAAAGATATAAATTGAGAAATGAGAAAATTAAAAGTAGATACAGCCTTTATAGACTTACAAGGAACAATTACCGATGATATCTCCCGAAATAATTATTTCTCTGACCCGGATTTAAGAGGGGATTATTTTGGAGGAATTCTTCGGGATACTCTGATAAAAAAGTTTAGGATTTCTTCCTCTGAAGCATTGGAGAGAATAAAAGAGGTTACCAACCCCTGCGGCTGGTTTGACCCTTTTTATGCTGTTTCTCATTCCGATTGGGGAATATCAGAAGAAGAGATATGGAGAAAAATTCTTAAGTGGCAAAATGAACATATCATAGTTATTAAGGATGCGATAGATATGGTGAAAGAACTCCGCAGGAGAAATTTTAATCTATATATGGTAAGTAATTGCGCTAAAAAGGTAGTTCTTGCCCAATTGACTACCGCTAAATTAGCTAAAAGAAATAACTCCTCATATTTCAAACAGATCTATGGGTGTTTCGATCTCGGTCTTCAGAAAGATAATCCCTTGGTCTACGAAAAAATCTTAAGAATAGAGGATCTTGCTCCTGAAGAGGTGGTAATGATTGGGAATGAACCGGGTATAGATTCAGAATCTCCTCATAAAGCCGGAATTTGCTATAGTATCATTGTGGACAGGAAACAGAAAAATAGGATAATTGCTAAGGATGGCGCTATCTTTGTGAATAGTTTAAGGATCGTTCCCCAGATATTAAAATGATATTTTTTAAAGGAAATTATAACCTTGAAATTGCCTCCAGCCATATCCATAGCCGGTTTCGTACAGCGCGACAATTTCATCCACGGAAAAATAGATGTTAAAGAAGTGCCCTAAAGTTTCACCAATACAGAACTTGTTGACAACTTAATAAAATTGAGGTATAAATATAATAGTAGATTTGACATCAAAATTTCTCTACCCGCCCCCTTAAACATTGCTTCCTGTAAAGATGAGGCACAGCCAACTATCACAATATGGGAAGATTGAAAGGTTATTCTGAGGCAAGTGTGCATTGATGGATAAATCAAGCAAGTTGATAAACAGGGATTTCAAGCATTTTGGAGATGTTGTGAGATTCAATCACTTTTTGGACTTTATTAGCTACATCAGGTGAAAAGTATTCTTCGCCACAGGTTGGGCAAACTTCAGCTGGCACATTTTCGACGGCAATCAACTTACCTTTATACCATTGAGTGTACGTAATGACTTTAGAAACGGCCTTGCTATGACATACAGAACACTTACTCATAATTTCTCACCTCCTGATTTTATTATCAACCCATTCATTTGGATTAGGTTCATATACCGTTACAATACTTATCATTGGAAAAAACGCAATCTGAATATGTAGGGGTCTGTCGTCTTTGGTCTTTCCGTATATAAGACAACTTGGTCCATATTTGTCAGAGGGATAATCTTCTATTATTTCCCCATTAAGTATCGCCTGTTCAACTTCTTGCGAACTAACATTTCTGTTAATCCTTTGTTCAAGTCCATGTTTAGTATAACGAAATCGTTTTTCTGTGAAGGTTTGGCATATTCCATTAATCTTCACAAAATAATTATAGCATATATTTCCAAAGAATCAAAAAGGCGATAGACTTCTTTCGAGCTTTCAAGATATCAAAAAGGAAAGTTTATTCAACTTGTGCCATACTCATAGCCGGTTCCGTAGAGCGCGACAATTTCATCCACGGAAAAATAGATGTTAAAGGAGTGCCCTAAAGTTTCACCGACCGATACAACTTGTTGACAACTTAATAAAATTGAGGTATAAATATA
>DAOWFY010000110.1 GCA_030637775.1 bacterium
CCTTTCTTGTTCGTTGCTCATTAAACCTCCTGCCATATTTGGCTTCTTTTATTTTGGTCTGGTCTTGGTTGAAAATAGGCATATCGCCTACTACATAAACTGTGCAGTCTTTTTTCTTCTCACCTCCTTTCTCTAAAGCCTCTAAAGCAGCCTCAGTTGTTCCGCCAGGTGAGGTAACCTTTGCCCGCAAACTTTCCGGACTAACCGAGGACTCTTTTGCCATTTTAGCGCTACCGAAAACCGTCTGAGAAGCTATTCGGGATGCCATTTTTTTGGTCAACCCATCCTTTTCGGCAAGAGCGGCCAATATCTCAATAATCCGAAATACATAGGCTGGCCCACCGCCAGAGATAGCGGTAACCACATCCAGGAAAGATTCTTTCATTTTGATAACTTCACCCAAAGGGGCAAACAGAGAAAGAAACCTCTTTTCATCGGAAGGATGAGTATACCTACCTAAGGAGTAGACACATACCCCCTCCCCCACCGCCACACATATATTAGGCATTACCCGGATAACCGGAATTTTGCCTAATCTTTTCTCTAAAAAGCGGGTAGCAATTCCGGCCGCAACCGTTATAAAAAGTTTTCTTTGGGAAACATGCAGTCTACTTAATAGATCTTCCATATCCTTTGGTTTTACCGCCAGGACCAGGATTGAGGAGAAATTTAAAACCTCTTTCACTTTGCTCGTTGTCCTTATTTTAAATTTTCTCTTAAGAGATGAAATCTTGCTCTTATCTATATCACAGACCAGAACATCGGTTGATTTCCATCTCTTTGTCTGCAATATCCCCTGAATAAGGGAAGAACCTAAGTTCCCCCCACCAATAATGGAAAGCCTCATAATTTAACTTCTTCTCCTTTTTCTGCCGAAAGGTAAATTGCCTCAATAATCTTGACAACATTAAGAATCTCTTTCGGTTTGGTAATCGGCTCTTTATTCTCCCGGATACATTCAATAAAGTGGGCTGCCTGTTTTTCATAAGGGTTAACATCAGGAAGAATGGGAGAAATATCCATTAGATCTCCTTGCTTTCCCGTGAAGACCTTCAGACCTTTTTCGCCCATCTTTCCTTCTTCCTCCGATTGTCCCACTCTTGCCCCGGACTTTGTACCAAAGAGACGAAGAAATAGACCCTGTTCAGAATTTCCTGCCCAACTTGCTTCTAAGAAAAGGGTGGCCCCATTGGCAAATTTGATGAAACTTGTCGCTAAATCCTCAACATCGAACGTCCCGGAATATTTATCGCCGGTTCGAGAAGAGGAAGGTGGCCAACCACCATCCGTTGCCTCCGTTTTGAACTTATTGTAAGCCGAGCCGATAACCTCAACCGGCTCAGGAGAACCCATCAACCAGATGGCGGTATCAAGCATATGAACTCCACAGTCAATAAGCGGGCCACCGCCGGAGAATTTCTTGGTCGTAAACCAGCCACCAAGACCGGGAATACCCCTTCTTCTCAAATAACTCGCCTTAGCATAATAGATTTCTCCAAACTCTCCCCGGTCAATAGACTTTTTCAAAAATTGAGTGGTATTGTCAAACCTATGGCAGAAGGCAACCATAAACT
This sequence comes from bacterium, assembly GCA_030637775.1. Taxonomy (GTDB): domain Bacteria; phylum Ratteibacteria; class UBA8468; order UBA8468; family UBA8468; genus DAOVGU01. The sequence goes on from DAOWFY010000110.1 coordinate 1,575, forward strand.
TCTTATTTTTTTCTTCAGCTGTTTTCAGAATTTCATTTGCTTCTTTACTATTTAAGGCTACCGGCTTTTCGCAGAGGACATGCTTACCACTCCTCAAAGCGGCTACCGCCTGCTCCCGATGGAAAGCATTGGGAGTGCAGACAATAACTGCATCAATTTCCTCTGAGGATACTAATTTTTGATAATCGGTAAATTTTTGAGGAATACCGGATTTCTCTGTCACCTCTTTTAGTTTAAGTTCATTGGGATCACAGATCGCCACAACCTCCACACCCTCCAATTTCTGGAAGCAAGGGATATGGGCATACTGAGTAATCCCCCCTGCACCGATAATACCAATCTTCACCTTTTCCATTTAACCCTCCAATATTCTATCAATATCCTTACTTATCTGCAAGACTCTTCCCTCCGGGTCATTCTTATCCACCGGCAGTTCCGCCGTCAAATAATCATCGTAGCCAATCTCCTGCAATGCTTTTGCTACCTTCTTCCAGTTCACATCACCTTGATGCAGATAGACAAAAGATTTTGTCTCTAATTTAAAGTCCTTGAGATGAACCTTTTTTATTTTTCCCGCGAGGCTTCCTATCCATTGCTCGGGATAACCATAAAGAAGGATATTACCCACATCAAAGTAGGCAGCAATTACCTTAGAGTTGAAGTTATTTAAGTATTCTTTAAATTCTATCGGGCTTAAAAGAAATTTATTCCAGACCTCCTCAATCCCGATAAATATTTTTTTCTCTTCATATTCCGGAATAATCCTTCCGATATTTTTGATGGAATTCCTCATCGCCTCCTCATAACTTACCTCCTCATTCACCACCCCCGGAACTAAAAGAACGGTATCTGCTCCTAAAGATTCAGCGCACCTCAAAGAACTTCTCATTCCGGAAATTGCTTTTCCAATATCCTCCTCTTTGTTGCTGGAAAAGGGGAACTGCCAGTGGTTGGCATTCATAATCGAGGGGACTTCTATCCCCGTTTCTGCCGAAGCCTTTTTAGCCTCTTTTAGCTCCTCATCGGTCTCGATGGTATTGACCTCTACCCCATCAAACCCGGCTTTCTTAGCCAACCTAAATCTTTCTGAATAAGAACCTTCCGGCAAACTTCCAATACAGATCCCTTTCTTCATCATGCCCCCTATTTAAACTGAACTAAAAAATTCCTTGCCTTAACAATATCCTTTATTGGCTCTTTTCCTGCCTCCCTTTCGATGATGAAGAACCCTTGATAATTGATATTTTTTAAAGCCTCAATATATCTTTCAAAG
>DAOWFY010000145.1 GCA_030637775.1 bacterium
GACGAAGGTCTCCTTCAATCTTACAGGTCTTCTGAATTGCGCTACTAATACTGGAAATCTCTTCACCCCCTAAATCCTTGACGCGTTTATCCGGGTTAACCCTGGACATCGCAAGAATCTTCCGGGAAAGATTTATCCCGATACCGTAAATATAAGTTAAACCAATTTCTACTCTCTTCTCATTTGGAATTTCCACTCCTAAAATTCTTGCCATAATATTATATCCTTATATTTTACCACTAAAACGAGAAAAGTTTCTGTAGCGGCATTTGGCAACGGATGAATGCCCGGACAGAGAGTTGCCTATAGCGAGCATCACTGCGAGCGTGCCGCTGGAGGAAACCTCCGAGCCTCCTTTATAATAATAACATCCGTTTCCCCAGGGACTCTAAGAGGAAGATGATGCCGGCGGAGACTCTGCTTGATTCTATAGGGGGATTTCAGACTAATGACTTTAAGGTTCAGTTCCCGATAAAGGGTAAGAAGCGCTTCTTTTTCCTCCCTTTTCTTCTCAAGCGCATAACCTAAATGGACGATGGTATTATGTTGCCATACATAGCATAAAAGGAGAGTGAAGACAATGATAATTATCGGGATAAAATAAGAATTATTCCGCTTTTTCCTTTTCATAATTTTTCTGCTACCCGTAATTTAGCGCTCCGAGAGTGGGGATTGATACAGCGTTCCATCTGTGCAGGAACCACGGGTGAGCGGGTAATAATCTTTATTGATTTAGACTGAGCAAATTTTTGAAATGTGTGCTTGGTGATGCGATCCTCCAAGGAGTGAAAAGAGATTACCGCAATTCTTCCCCTCTTTTTTAGAAGATTAATTGCTTTAGGCAAACTCTCCTCCAAAGCCTCCAATTCTCTATTTATCGCAATCCTTAAGGCCTGGAAGGTCTTTGTTGCCGGATGAATCCTTTTTCTTCTTTTGGGGACGGTATGAGCAATTACCCTTTTCAACTGGAAAGTAGTAGAAATAGGAGAGAACTTCCTTTCCTTGATGATGGCGGTGGCAATTCTTTCCGCATAATACTCCTCTCCATACTCTCGTAAGATTTGACATAGTTCCTCTTTAGATGCCTCATTTACTATCTGCTCCGCGGTAAGCTTCTGCTGCCGGTCCATCCGCATATCTAAAGGACCATCAACCGAGAAAGAAAACCCTCTTTCTTTTTTCTGAATCTGCAAGATTGATAATCCCAAATCATAAAGGACCCCATCAAACCTTTCTTTTCCGGGGATAATCTTCTCCAGGTTGGCAAAGTTCTCTTGTATCAACTCTAAATTTTTTCTATAATTTTTTAATCTTTCCTTGGCTAAATTTAGCATCTCCCCATCCCGATCAATCCCGAGAAGCTTTCCCCCGGGAACAATCCTCTTTAGGATTGCCTGGCTATGGCCACCGGCTCCGATGGTACAGTCTAAATACATCCCGCCTGCCAGAGGATGAAGAAAATCAATTACCTCATCGGCCAGTACCGGAATATGCGCGGTTATTTTTCCTCTCCTTGGGTAACTAATTTTTCGGCAATCTCCTCAAAAGAGGCAAGGGAATTTTGAAGATAGCCTTGCCAATTTTTCTCTGACCAGATCTCAATCCGGTCGGAAACCCCGATAAGAACAATTTTCTCCCTAATCTGAGCAAAGCCAAGCAGATATGATGGAATAGCAATTCTTCCCTGCCTATCCGGGATACAGAGCGCAGCCCCGGAGAAGAAGAGCCGACTGATGGCTCGGGGATTACCTCTGGTAAATGGCATATTTCTTAATCTCTCTTCCTGTTTCTTCCAGTCCGCTTCAGCAAAGAGAAAGAGACATCTCTCCAGACCCCGGGTAATAATGAGATGCTTTTTATACTTGATCAGTGCGTGGCGGAATTTTGCCGGAATGACCAGTCTTCCTTTCTTGTCTATCTTATACCTGTATTCCCCGTAAAACATTCTTTACCACTTTCTTCCACTTTTTCCCACTAAAAGTAAAGTATATTCCATCCCTAAAGATCTGTCAAATCTTCCTCTTTATCTTGCTAAAATAGGTTAAATATTATATAATTTAAAGAAGGATGGAGAAGAAAGAGATAGTGGACCATCTTAAGGGGCGATGGGAAAGGATTAAGGAAAGAGAAATAGCTGAATTACAGCGGACCCCATTCAGGGCTCGTTTTGTTCAAACAGCTACCTTAATGCAGTTTGCTAAATCTTTAAATTGGCAAAAAGACCAAAAGGAACAGGAGAATATTCGTCATTCTTGGAAAAAACTGAGAGATAACAATTGAATAAAAAACTATCCTTGGAGCCTTTGTATTCCGCCCTGAAAGACCTCGTTGGCTGGCTTCAAGAAGGTAATTCTTCGGGTATCATTATTGGTGGCGTAGCAGTTTCTCTTTTAAGCCAGCCGAGAACCACCCGCGATATTGACGCACTTGCTTTTCTTGACGAAGCAGAATGGCCAGCGTTTCTGGAATCAGGCAAAAAATTTGGATTTCAACCCCGCCAAAAAGATGCCTTAAAGTTTGCTCAGCAAAACCAAGTTTTATTAGTAAGGCATCAACCAACCCTAACAGACGTAGACGTTTCCTTTGGTGCATTGCCCTTTGAAAGAGAGGTTCTTAAGCGAGCAAAAAAAATAAAGATAAGTAACTTTACAATTTCTCTGCCAACCCCGGAAGATTTAATTATCATGAAAGCGGTTGCTCACCGACCGATAGATCTGGAAGATATTCGCTCCATTTTAGAGGTTAATCCAAACCTCGACTTCAAACGCATTAAACGCTGGGTTAAAGAATTTGCTGAGGTTCTGGAGATGCCAGAGATATGGACTGACCTGAAAAAACTCCTGCCAAAAAAGTAATACCAATATGGGAAAACTATATTTTAGTCGAAAATTAGGAGCAAATATCCTGCTCACCGAGTTGCATTCTCCAGGTAATCTAACATTGGTAGGTCGATTCTAAGGTAAAGGCGAGCTGAAAGATTTTCTCTTCGCAAAAGGCAGGAGCAAGAATCTGCAGGCCAATGGGTAGTTTCTCCTTTGAGAAACCGCAAGGAATACTGATTCCGGGGATACCGGCAAGGTTTGCCGAGATGGTGAAGACATCGGAGAGATACATCTTCAAAGGGTCCTCCATCCTTTCCCCAATCTTAAAGGCGGTGCTCGGAGAAGTAGGAGTGAGAATAACATCTACTTTCTTAAATGCTTTCTCAAAATCCTCTCTCATCAGAGTTCTTACTCTTTGCCCCTTTAAGTAGTAGGCATCGTAGTAACCGGCAGAGAGCACATAGGTGCCTAACATAATTCTTCTCTTGGCCTCGGCACCAAACCCTTCCGCGCGGCTATTCTCATAAAGTTCAGCCAAAGTTTTGCTATTTTTACTGCGATAGCCATAACGGACGCCATCAAAACGGGCTAAATTGGCACTGGCCTCGGCGGTGGCAATAACATAATAGGTGGCAATTCCATAATCGGTATGGGGAAGGGAAATTTCCTCTATTTCTGCTCCCCGCTCTTCCAATAATTTAACGCTCTTTTTTACATACTCTCCCACCTCCTGCTCGATACCGGAAACAAAGTATTCTCTGGGTAACCCAATTTTCAAGCCCTTAATCTCAGAAATTAAGCTTTTGGTAAAGTCAGGGAGAGGAACATCTACTGAAGTGGAGTCCAGAGGATCATACCCGCCAATAATATTGAGGAGGAAAGCGCTATCGGTAACATCCTTAGTAATCGGACCGATCTGGTCTAAGGAGGAGGCAAAGGCAACCAGCCCAAAACGGGAGACTCGGCCATAGGTTGGTTTTAACCCCACCACACCGCAGAAAGCCGCGGGTTGCCGGATGGAGCCACCAGTATCTGAGCCCAGGGCAAGAGTTGCTTCGCCGGCGGCTACGGCGGCGGCTGAGCCCCCACTGGAACCACCAGGAACACGCTGTAAATCATAAGGATTATGCGTTGGCCCAAAATAGGAATTTTCTGTAGAGGAGCCAAAGGCAAACTCATCCATATTTGTCTTGCCCATAAATATCAGGCCATTTTTCTTTAATCTTTTAATCACCGTAGCATCATAGGGGGAGATAAAGTTCTCCAGGATACGGGAGGCGCAGGTTGTCGGCTCTCCGCAGATAACAATATTATCTTTGATCGCAATCGGAATCCCTTCTAAGGGAAGAAGAGCCTCTCCTCTTTTTATCTTCTCATCGATAGTTTTAGCTTCAAGAAGTGCCTTTTCTTTAGTTAAGGAAAGATAGGCATGAATCCTTTTTTCTTTTTCCTCAATTACGTTAAAGATCTCCGAGACAACTTCCTCGCAGGAAATTTCTTTCTTGACCAATAACTTATGGATCTCATGAGCCGTTAGCTTATTTAAGTTCATAAAAACTCCCTGGGGTCGGTGATTTCCCCTTTAATTGTTGAAACAGCAACCGTTGCGGGGGATGCCAGATAAATAAAGCTATTGGGATTTCCCATTCTTCCTTTGAAGTTACGGTTGGCGGTAGAGATAACAACCTCCCCATCTGCAGGTACGCCCTGGTGTGTACCCACACAGGGACCGCAGCCAGGGGGCAGCACCGCTGCTTCCGCTTCGATGAATATCTCAATGAGACCTTCGAGAAGAGCATCCTGAAAAATTTTACGGGAGCCAGGGACAATAATCAGGCGACTATTTTGGTGAACCTTTTTCCCTTTTAGAATAAGGGCGGCAATCCTCAAGTCCTCCAATCTTCCGTTGGTGCAGGTTCCCAAAAATGCCTGATCAATTCTTTTCCCTTCTATTTTTTTTATTGATACAACATTATCAACCCGATGTGGTTTGGCAATCTGGGGCTCTAAATCAGAAATATTAAATTCCAAAAGTTGGGAGTACTGAGCATTGGCGTCGGGAAAAACAGGGTTTATCTCTTTTACCCTATACTCCTTCAACCACTTTTTTGTCTTATCGTCCGCCTCTAAAATAGCACTTTTCGCCCCCGCCTCTACCATCATATTACATAAAGTAAAGCGACTCTCCATACTTAAAGAGTTAATTACCTCTCCCTTTAATTCAACTACCTGATAATTTGCTCCATCTGCTCTTAATTTCTTAATTAAGAAAAGGGCAATGTCCTTGGCAAAGACCCCTTGAGGTAGTTTTCCAAGAAGAGAAATCTTAATTGTCTCCGGCACCTTAAACCAGAGCTTTCCCGTATAGAGGCTGGCAGCAACATCGGTCGAACCCATACCAACAGCAAAGGCATTCAATGCCCCATAGGTAGGGGTATGGGAGTCAGCACCAATGATGAGGTCTCCTGGTTTTACATAGCCTTTTTCTGGAAGGACAATATGGCAGATTCCCTGACCAACATCACTGAAGTTTATCCTCTGCTTCTTGGCAAAATTTCTCATTAATTTATGCAATTGGCTAACACCAATACTGGGACTGGGGCTATTGTGGTCAATAACAAAAACAGCTCTTTCTGGATGGGAAACCTTTTTCCCGCCCATTTCCTCAAAGGCCTTAATCGCTAAAGGAGCGGTGCCATCCTGCGCCATCACTAAATCAATCTCGGCAATGCAGATATCCCCGGCAGTAACCCTCTTCCCGCTATGATCGCTTAATATCTTTTCGGCAATTGTCTGTTTCATAATTAGCGCAGACAGTGTTCTTCCACTTTTTGTAATGCTTTAACTGTATCTTCAATCTCCTTTTCTGTCCAGCATTCATGGATGTATAAGGTCATATGGTCGGCAAGGGCTTTCTCGGCAACTGGGCAGGAGTTCCGGAAGCAGATTGCCTAAAAGTTCCTTTGCCTCCTGACAGCCTGCTTTATCACTGCTCACAAGGATTATCGGTACACCAAATGTCCTGCTATAACTGCGCTCTATTTCTCCCACCACCATGGCCATCCAGAACAACTATTTTCTCTGCTCCCGCTTTTAGACATCCTTCTACAGCAGAATTGACATCCTCGGTTAAAAGGTGGCAAGCCTTTTCATAATCTTTCCCTTTCTCATCCCTTCCTGTCTGCTTAAAATCTACAACCCCACTTATCCCTTCCAAATCCGTTGTTATATATATCTTCATTTTGACTCCTTTTTATTCACATTGTGGGAAAGGTCTCCAGACCTTGATATTGTATCAACATCAGGAGATGTTTCCCACATAAAAACCGGAAATCTTTTTTGCCTCATTAATCAAGCGAATCTGTTCACGAATATCCTCAAGAGGAACTCTTAATTTTTCCTTACCATAAATGGCAGCAACCAAATTATCGTAAAAGTCAAGGCTCTTCGTCTGGTCAAGGGGGATAGTCTCTTCCTGCCAGGGAATACGATCCTTGTTATCGTATGTCCTTCCTTTCACTGCCAGTGAGTCATCAGCCGAGAGAGGCATCAATTTATCCGGGTTAAAATGTTTTATACGAAAGGTGCTATCCTGGTAGATAAGTGTCCCGGACTCTCCCATAATATACCAGTTTGGTTCCGGGAAGGCGGCGGCGCTATTCGATTCAAACTCCACCAATTCCCCTTTTTCTCCTTTGAAAAGAAGGATTACTACATCTTCCGCATCACCCACGGTAGCAACCTTTCGCAAATCGGCGAAGAGCAATTCCGCCTTTCCCCCGAGAATTCCCAGGAGCATATCAATTCCATGAGGTCCGGTATTACTTAATGTTCCGCCTCCCATCCGTTTCAGGCTCTGCCAATCACTTCTCCGAGCAAACCGGTAGCTTCTATAGACGATGCGGTAAATCTTGCCTAAAATTCCTGAATCTAAAATTTCCCTAAGTTGAATGTAATCGGCGGCAAAGTGGTGCTGCTGGTGCACCGCTAAAACCTTTCCTTTCTTTTTAGATATTGCAATCATTTCATCTACTTCCTTTAATGTTTCCGCCATCGGTTTTTCCACTAAAACATGAATTCCCGCATTTAAAGCCTTGATTGTCTGCTCGGCATGAAATTTAGAAGGAGAGGCAATCACTAAAAGGTCTAAATTAAGATTACCTATTGCCTCCTCAATTGTAGAGAATACTTTTGTTTTAAATGTTGTTATCGCCTCTTCTCGGCGTTCAGCAAGTGGATCTACCACACAGACAAGTTCCAGATCCTCCCTTTCCTGAATCTTTTTGCAATGAGTACTCCAACCAATCCGCCCCAGACCCACAACCCCACATTTTAATCTTTCCATTTTTCCATTCTCCTTTTTATCTTTGTCAAATGTGGAGACCTGACCCCTTAAGGGGCGACGGTCATAATTTGGCGGGCCTCTTCCGGGTATTGAGCAATAAATTTTAATTCATCCTCGGTAAGAGGCTTCTGGGTGTGAACATTGGCATATCTGGCTAATTCAAGAATTTTCCGCGCTTCTTTATCACCCTTAAACTCTATTTCTAACTTTCCATAGATATTGCGGAAACCTTTAATACCGCTATATTCCCCAACGGTTATCATTCTTCCCGTCTCAATGATTTCCGGCTCACCTCTTCCTAAATCCTCAAAGTCATAGAGCTCATAATTCCTTCTGTCCTTTAAGGCACCATCGACGTGTATCCCGGATTCATGGGCGAAGGCATTGGCTCCCACCCCAACCTGATTGATAGGAATGGGAACATCAAAGGCATAGGAGGCATAATGCGCCAATTTCCAGGCTTTTCTTAGATCAATTTTTTTATCGAGTTTATATTTGTCAGAGATGCCGGAGGATTTCTGTACCGCCAGGATTACTGAGACCAAATCGGCGTTTCCGGTTCTCTCGCCCATTCCGTTAATGGTGGTATTGATATAGGCATTAAATCCAGCATCAAGCGCTCCCTTTGCTCCGGCAAGGCTACTGGCTACTGCCATCCCTAAATCATTATGGCAGTGAAGCTCTATCGATATCCTCACCTCCTTGGCCAACTTATATATCCTCTCATAGATAGTAAAGGGAGAGTCATATCCAAGGGTATCACAGTAGCGTATCCGGCTCGCTCCATTCTCTTTAGCCAGAGAGGCAAATTCTATTAAATAGTCCAACTCGGTGCGGGAGGCATCCTCCGCATTAACCCCGATTGATTTTGTTCCTTTCTCTTTAGCCAATACTACGCTATTTTTCATCAACCTCAAGATATCCTTTTTGCTCTTTCTGCCCTGAAATTTGCCCAAAATCATCTGTTTAGAGGTAGAGATGGAGAGGTTGAGATGCTTGATTTTGATATTTTTGAATGTTTCTCTAACATCAGCATTTATTGCGCGAATCCAGCCCGAAAGCCTGATGGGAGAAAGCACTTTTTTCTCGGCCAAGCGCAGGTTTCCTTTCAGATAATTGATTTCATGTCTGGTTACGGGAAAACCCATCTCACTCTGAAAGATACCCATGTCGTTAAGATAGAGATTAATCAGGGTTTTTTGCAGTTTTGCCAATCCCAATCTTGAGGTCTGGACCCCATCCCGATTGGTAACGTCAATAATATAAATTTTAGGCATTTTCTCTCCTTTTTTTATCCCCCCCCTCCTTTAATCCTCTAATCCTCCCCATTGATGGGGGAGGAGATAGGTGGGGGTTTCATTTCAGTAGTTGTAGTTTCTGTGCTTGATGGGGATGCTTCTCCTTAGAATAGACCTTCAATCTTTTCATCCTTTTTGCCTGAAGTTTATTCTTGGGCAACATCCCTTTTACCGCCAATCTGATAATCGTTTCCGGGCTTTTTTTCTGTAATCTTTCAAAGGTTATCATCTTTAAGCCGCCGGGATAACCGGAGTGTTTATAGTAAAGCTTATCCTTTCTCTTTTCTCCCGTAACCTTTATCTTTTCGCTATTGATAACAACCACAAAATCCCCTCCATCCAGCCAGGGACTATAAGAGGGTTTGTTCTTCCCGGAAAGCACAGTGGCAATTTTTGTGGCGAGCCTGCCCAAAATTTTATCCTGAGCATCAACCAAGAACCAGTTTCTTTCCATCTTTGATTTCTCTCCTTTCATTTTTTCTTAAACCTTTCCCAGAATTTTTTTACCTCGGGGCTGGCACGCTCCCCAGAGATATCTCTAAACTGCTCTAATAGCCTTCTTTCCTCTTTATTCAGGTTTGTTGGTATCTCCACCAAAATCTTTACCAATTGGTCCCCCTTCCCATAGCCACGGAGATTAGGAATTCCCTGACCCCGCAGCCTAAAAATCCTGCCACTCTGAGTTCCCGGCGGTATCTTCATTTCCACTCTTCCAAAGAGAGTTGGTACCCCAATCTCTGCTCCTAAAGCAGCCTGAACAAAGCTAATGGGAACCTCGCAGATAATATCATCCCCTTCCCGATGAAAAAGCTCATCCTCCTCCACATAGATGAGGATATAAAGATCCCCGGGGGGAGTTCCCCTTAATCCGATATCGCCCTTTCCCGGAATGCGCAGGGTAGAACCTTTATCCACTCCCGCGGGAACCTTTACCGCAATCTTATGCATTTTTCTAACTCTACCTGAACCCCGGCAGTTCCGACAGGGGGAGGCAATAATCTCCCCTTCCCCTTTACATCTCGGGCAGATGCGAGCAAAACTGATGAAGCCCGAGCCATAACTTACCTGACCGGCTCCCTGGCATTGCGGGCAGGTTTTCTTTCCGGTTCCTTTGCTCATCCCGCTTCCATTGCAGGTGGGGCATTTGTCCAACCGGGCAAGGTTAATGTACTTTTCTATTCCGGTAGCCGCCTCCCTTAAGCTGATGGAAAGATTGTATTGAAGGTCAGAACCCCTCTGATAAACCTTTTCCCTTCCTCCGAATCCTTCTCCGAAGAAATCGCTAAAAAAGGAGTTCTCGAAGAGATTGCCAAAAAGGTCACCAAAATCTGTTCTGACCCGGGAAAAATCTTGTGTCCAGTCAAAGCCAGCGCCAAAACCGCGATGGCCAAACTGGTCGTAGGTAGCCCGCTTCTTTGAATCGGTTAAAACCTCGTAAGCCTCGGTTGCCTCCTTAAACCTCTCCTCCGCCTGCTTATCTCCGGGATTATGATCGGGGTGGTGTTTCAAAGCAAGCTTCCGATAGGCCTTTTTAATCTCTTCAATGCTGGCATTCTTAGGAACGCCCAGAACCTCGTAGTAGTCACGCTTCGCCATCTTTATCTTAGGGGTCAGGTCTCAACATTTGGGAGTGTATTCCTAAAAATAGTGTGGACTCTCCAGATTCCTACTGAAGATAACGTGATTAGCAAGTAACGGAATTTGACAATTTACCATATAAATATTTTGTCAAATTGCGCCACTATCCTATCAGCTTACTTTAGTAGCAATATGCGAGTAGGTTAACTTCCCAGAAATTACTCACAGCAACTGTGGAGACCTTGACCCCTTTATGATTGTATATTTCCTCTCAATCCTGAAGGGCTTAAACACCCTTCCTCCGGCCTCATAGAACTTGGTAAAGAACTCTAAATATTGCAACCTGCTGGTATGAACATAGGCACTCAGAACATTAATACCGAGATTAAAGAGATGTCCAAAACAAAAGATAAGGATCCCTAAAATAACGCCGAGATAGGGAATGGGAAGGGCAAGGGAAACCAGTTGATTCATCACAATGGCTAAAAGTGCGGTGGTCATCCCCAGAGCAAAGAGCCGGGAGTAACTCAAGGTATCGGACAAAAGATTTCCGACAACCATTCCGTAAATAGAATACCCCGCCCAGAAGAGTTTCATAAACACTCCTTTCTGCTCTCGGAGCTGCTGAAGGATAACCGAGACAAAAGCAAAGATTAAAAGACCGCTTAAGCAATAGAAGAAAGAATCTCCTAAAAAGGAAAATGGCAAAATTTCTCTCCGGGATAAAAGAGCAAGAATCCAGAGGGGCAGTCCTAATTGGATTAAAAAAGGAGCAAGATTTTTAAATCCGGCTACTCCAAAATCCTTGATACTCTTTGCCAACTTTATCATCACCCCAGAGGAAACCTGGAGATACCCAAACAAAAGCGCAAAATAAAAGAACCTCATCATATCCTGAGGGTCTTTGACCGGAGAAAGAAAGGTTACCCTTTCATTTAATCTCTTTAAAGGAGAAAATGGTATTCTCTCAAGGAGGTCACCGAAACAACTACCGGTCATCGCCCCGACTACAATGCTGGCTAAACCACAAAAAAGAAACAACCGACAGAGCCTTTTGCCCATCTCCGAGAGATGCAGTTTTTTCAGTAAAATAAAGGAAAAAATGACCAAAAGAAGTCCGTAGCCGCTATCCGAGAGACAGGTAGCAAAGCAGAAAATGAAAAAAATAGAAAGGAGAGCGCTGGGATCCATCCCTTTATAGAGAGGTCGGCCATACAAATCGGTCACCGCCTCAAATGGTTCAATTAAGGCCCTATTCTCTAGGACGGTAGGCACCTCCTCCCCCTTCTTTGGATCCCGAAAATACAGGGCAACGACGGGAAATCTTTCCTTCAAGTGCCTTTTTAAATTTGGCAGAGTTCTTTCCGTAATCCAGCCCGTGAGAAGGAAGGCCCTCTTCGTCTCTCCAAAGGAACTCTGAATATCCTCCTGTTCCTTAAGGGAAGAATAGTAATCGAGAAGAACCAAAATTTTATTTCTTTCCAGGACAAATTCTCTCATTTCATTATTTAATTGAGAGATGTCCTCCTCTGTTATAGCTAATCTTTCTTTAATAAAGGAAAGAGTTGCTGCTGCCGTTGAATGAAAAGGAAGGAATTTTTGAGAAGCAGCATTATATCTACTTAGAAGTAATAAAAATTCCTTTTCCTTCTCCTGATGATAAATTATAAGAAACAGGGTCTCTTTTTTATCCTTTTTAATTGCCTCTAAATGAAAATATGGACTCACCTTCCCCATTTCCCTGAGAAGACCATTGAATTGAAGCGAAGGAACCTTATAGATGCCAATTTTGGTGAAGGCGGTGGAAAGAAGCTGGTAAAGGGGTAGGCTCACTTTTCCAAGGGGAAGAAGTTCTCCCTGCAATTCCTTTAATCTTCTTTTTAGGCGATCCCTTTTCTTTATTCTTTCATTTAGCGCTTTTACCCTTTCATAGAAGGAATCAAGGTCAAAATCCTCCACGATGCTCAGAAGTTCTGCCCGGGAAAGCCGAATCTTCCCTGGACTTCCTTTTTCCAAAGAAAAGAGAATCTCCTTAAGGTAATAAAGCCTTCTAATCTTTTCCTCCAATTCTTTATCGGACAGAACCTTTTTTGGCGAAAGTTCCTTTAAGGTAGGTTCCTCTCTAAAATGGGTAATCTCTAAAAGAGCCTTTTCCTGTAAGAATCTGGTAAGTTTTTTCCCTTCATCCTCTGGACCAATGAGGGTAATTTTCTTCATCCTGCCAATTGCCATATAAATTTCTCCTTATAAGTGATGTACTATATGCTTAATCTGAAAGACTAATTACGTATATTACTACTGAAGATAGTGTAGAGTGTAGTATCGTAAGTTGCTGTGAGTAATTTCTTGGAAGTTGCTCTACTCGCATATTACTACTAAAGATAGCGTATAGTTTAGTAGCGTAATTTATTATATTACTTACTATCAGGAAGGTCAACTCAAAAATGGATATGGTATGGCAGGAATTACTTATTGATTAAGGATAGGGCTTCGTTTCTGGTGCGAATATCTTTCAGGAAGATTCCTCGCATCGCAGAGGTGACGGTAACCGAGCCCGGTTTCTTTACTCCGCGCATCGTCAAACAAAGATGCTCGGCCTCAATCACTACCAAAACTCCTTTTGGTCTAAGGATCTCCATAATGGCATTGGCAATCTGGGTGGTGAGCCTTTCCTGCAACTGAAGTCTTTTAGCGAAAATATTAATTACCCGCACCAACTTGGAAAGACCTACAACCCTATTCTTCTCCGGAATATAAGCAATATGAACCCTCCCTAAGAATGGAAGAAGATGGTGCTCGCAGATGGAGAAAATTGGAATGTTACGAATCAGGACAAGTTCATTATAGTCTTCTTTAAAGATTGGTTTTAGCTCTTCCCTGGGATTCTTTCCC
>DAOWFY010000061.1 GCA_030637775.1 bacterium
AAATAAGGAAAGCTCGGGTAGTTTCTTAGGCGGCACGCTCGCAGAGATGCTCGCTATGAGATGCCTCCTCTGTTTGGGCATTCATACGGCATCTAATGCACGCTTAAAGTAAACCTCCTCGCCTCTGTGGTAAAAACTGATATGAGTATATTATGAGAAAGAGAAAAAGAGAGGACTGGGTCTTTTTTGTTATATTCTTGCTCATTTTCTCCTTCTTCTGCCGCATTGTTACCCTTCAGGTCTTTGGTTGCCGGGTCCTTCAAAAAAAAAGCAAAAAAGGGACATCTAACTTTAGTGAAACTTCCCGCATTCCGGGGAACTATCCTTGATCGGAAGGGAAGGGAATTGGCGATAAGTCTGCCGACAAGGTCAATATATCTTTCCCCTAAATTCCTTCCGGAGCCTAAAGATGTGGTAAAGGTTCTTGCGGAATATCTGGGAATGGATGAGCCCTTGCTTCTCGAGAAAATAGACAGAAACAGGAATTTTGTCTGGGTAAAAAGGAAGGTGGAAAGGGAAGATTATGAGAGAATAGAAAAACTACATCTGTCGGGCGTAGGTTTTTGCAAAGAGTTTAAAAGAGTTTACCCCAAAGGAATCTTAGCCAGCCATATTTTAGGATTTGTCGATATTGATGGTCAAGGGTTGGAGGGTATAGAAAGGAAGAATGATGAACTCCTTAAGGGGGAATCTGGCTGGCATATTCTGATCAAGGATGCAAAGGGAAGAATTATTCCTTCCCTGGAGAGGGAGAGGAAAAAGGGACGTCACGGTTTAAATCTTGTCCTGACAATAGATGAAAGGATTCAGGAGATTGTAGAAGAGGAGTTAGAGAAGGTTTACAAAAAATTTAATGCTTCCTCGGCCATCGCCATTGTAATGGAGCCCTTTAGCGGGGAGATTTTAGGACTTGCCAATCGTCCCGCATTCGACCCAAATTCCCCTGGCTCATATCCGGCAGATTTTCGTCGCAATCGGGCAGTTACCGATTTCTTTGAGCCGGGTTCGGTGTTTAAGGTGGTGACAGCAGCAGCGGCTTTAGAGGAGAGGGTGGTAGAGCCGGAAGAGATCATCTTCTGTGAAAATGGGAAATGGCTTTATCGAAAGCATTTCCTTCATGATCACAAGCCTCACAAGAACCTCTCTTTCCAGGAGGTAGTTGCAAAATCAAGCAACATTGGTATCGTGAAGGTAGCATTAAGGTTGGGGAAGAGAAGGGTTTATCAATATGCACGTAATTTTGGATTTGGAGAGAGAACCGGGATCGATCTGCCGGCTGAGGTAAGGGGAATCTTAAGACCTCCGAATAAATGGTCGAAATATTCTCTGGCGGCCATTCCCATCGGTCAGGAGGTAGCAGCAACTCCAATTCAGGCAATCTGTGCTTTAGCAGTAATTGCCAATGGCGGCAGGTACGTCAGACCCTACCTTTTGAAGGAGATTAAGGATAATCAAGGGATATCTATTCGGAAGATCAGGCCACGAACCAAACGGATTATCTCCAGGCAGACGGCGATGACCTTAACCTCTATCTTAAAGGAGGTGGTTAAGGAAGGAGGAACAGGCCCTTTGGCCAGGGTTTATAACTATAGTGTTGCGGGTAAGACGGGAACTGGCCAGAAGGTAGTTAATGGACGTTACTCACATTCCAAATTCCTTTCCTCCTTTATTGGTTATGCGCCGGCCGAGAATCCGAAGGTTATTGTTCTGGTGATGGTTGATGAACCAAAACCTCTCTACTACGGTAGTCTGGTTGCTGCCCCGGCATTTAGAGAGATAACCAGGAGGGTTCTCTCATATTTAGAAGTTCCTCCAGAGGAGACTCGGAGGTTTACTTCAGCGGCACGCTCGCAGTAATGCTCGCTATGGACTCCTCCTCTGCTCGGGCATTCATACGGGGTCTAATGCCGTCTTGTAGTAAATCTCCTCGTTTCAGCGTAAATGAAATGTTCTCCCCACTTGTGGGGAGATACAGAGGGGCGCGACGAGTATATTATGAAACTGAAAGAGTTAATCAAGGATTTAAAGGTTGAGAAAATTACACCTCTTGCCAACCCGGATATTTCAGGGATAAGTTATGATTCCCGAAGGGTAAAGGAAGGTTACCTCTTTGTGGCGATCAGAGGTTTTAAAGATGATGGTCATCGCTACCTCAGTGAGGCTCTTGAACATGGAGCAAGGGCGGTGATCGTCGAGAAGGATACTCTTTTAGCCAAAAAGAACATCGCAAAGATTAGGGTGAAGGATTCTCGGGTGGCCCTGGCTATTCTTTCGAGTAATTTCTACCATGCTCCTTCCGAGCATCTTAAGGTTATTGGGGTTACCGGCACTAATGGTAAGACCACGGTCACCTATCTTTTAGAAGCCATCCTGAAAAAAGCAGGATACAGGACAGGTTTAATCGGCACCATCACCTATAAGATTGGAGACCGGATAATTGCTGCTCATACCACTACTCCAGAATCTTTAGAGCTGGAAAGCCTCTTGGCTGAACTTGTAAGAGAGAAGAGTGACTATTTAGTGATGGAGGTTAGTTCCCATTCCCTCACCCAACACCGGGTGGAGAAAATAGAGTTTGATGCTGCCATCTTCACCAATTTAGCTAAGTTTGAACATCTCGATTACCACCACCGGATGAAGGAATATCTCTCAGCAAAGCTTTCACTTTTTCAGAAATATTTAGCAGAGAGTCCTAAAAAAGAGAAAAGAGCAATAATTAATATCGATGATCCATTTGCTTCCTCCTTTCTAAAAGCGGCGCGGATTAATAAAATCAAGGTTATTACCTATGGAATGAAAGGGGGTGATGTGAGAGCAAGAAATTATTTAACCACTGAATTGGGTGCTTCCTTCAAGATTGAGAGTTTGGCGGGGAATCTTCAGATCTTCACCAAATTAATGGGAAAATTCAATCTTTATAATATCTTAGCCGCGGTTAGCTTTGGCATCGCAGAGGGAATTAATTTGGAACTGGTCAAAGAGGGGATTGAAGGGGCAGAGACCATTCCTGGTAGATTGGAGCCAGTAGATTGTGGTCAGCCCTTTAAGGTATTGGTGGATTATGCTCATACGGAGAGTGCTTTGAGAAACCTTTTGCTTTTTGCCAGGGAACTTCCTTTTGATAGGATTCTACTTATCTTTGGCTGTGGGGGGGATAGGGATAGAAGGAAAAGGCCTCTCATGGGGAAGATCGCCGCAAAATTTGCCGATTTTTCAATCATTACCTCCGATAATCCGCGGAGTGAGGAGCCGGAAAGCATCATCAAGGAGATAGAAAAAGGAATCAGGAGAGGTTATCGGAAAAAATATAAGGTTGTGGTAGATCGAGAAGAGGCAATTAGAGAGGGTATAGCAAAAGCAGAGAAAGGGGATCTTCTCCTCATTGCCGGAAAGGGTCACGAAACTTACCAGATTCTTAAAGATACGATCATTCCCTTTGATGATCGACTCCTCACGCGAAAAATTTTAGAGAATATGGGAAAAGAGGAGGCTCGGGCAGTTCCTTAAGCCAATGGTCAGTTGCTCCGCATCTACGCTACGGCGGATACCAAACTATATGTCAAAGACAAAGTCAGACACTCCGAAATTCTCTCACAGAAGAATCAAGGAAGTCTTTATCGGTCAGTTTCGGTTTCTTTTCTCTGCTTGGCTAAGATTTGTCTATCCACCTTCACTTATGATTGCTCCGCAACTACCATTGTCTTTAATGTTCTCCCCACTTGTGGGGAGATACAGAGGGGCGCGAGTCGCTAACAAGGCCGCTACAGAAACTTTCCTCGCCTCAGTGTTAACCTGTATTAAAAATTAATGGAGTCGTTAACCATTTCAGAAATTCTCAAATTTTGCCATGGTGTTCTTATCCAGGGAAATCCTACCGCCACAATTTCTTCCATCTTTTTAGATTCGCGAAAGATAGAAAAGAATAGTCTCTTTATCGCTATCCGCGGAGAAAGGCATGATGGACATGATTTTCTCAAAGAGGCATTAGAGAAGGGGGCAGGAGGGGCAATAGTAGAAAGTTCAACGACCCGCAAGCGGGTGCCCCGAGTTCAAAGTTTAAAGTTCAAAATTCTCATTCAGGTTGGCGATACCAGAAAAGCATTAGGGGATATTGCGCGAGCCTATCGGAGAAAATTTAAAATTCCCCTTATTGCCATTACCGGTAGTGACGGTAAGACAACGACCAAGGAATTGGCTGCACATCTGCTTTCTTCTCATTTTCATCTGGTAAAGAGCCCGGGTAACTTTAATAATGAAATAGGGCTACCCCTTACCCTTTTTAAGTTAAAGAAGAAGAATGATCTCGCAATAGTGGAGCTGGGGATGAATAAGCCGGGAGAAATTAAAAGATTATCTGAAATAGCAAAGCCTACTGTAGGAGTGATTACCAATATCGGGAATGCTCATCAAGGTTTCTTTAAAAGCAAATATGGAATTGCTCAGGCTAAAGCAGAACTTTTTGAGTCTTTAGGGGAGGCTCCGGTAATCTTAAATAAGGATAGTCCCTATTTTCCCTTTCTTAAAAGAAGGGCAAAAGGGAGGGTAATTAGTTTTGGCATCAAAAAGAAAAGTGATTTTTGGGCAAGAGATATACTTTTTTTCTCTTCCGGTACTGAATTTAAAGTAAATGGTATGGAGATCAGACTTCCCCTCCTGGGTTACTTTAATGTGTATAATG
>DAOWFY010000010.1 GCA_030637775.1 bacterium
AATGGGAAGAATTTTTATGGAGCCCTTGGAATGCCCCTTTCGCATTGGGAAGGAGGAGATAAAAAAAGTCTCAAAAAGCACAAAAAATATTATTGTTGACATCCATGCCGAAGCAACTTCGGAGAAGATCGCTCTTGGTTATTTCTTAGATGGAAAGGTTAGTGCGGTCATTGGGACCCACACCCATGTGCAAACGGCAGATGAAAAAATTCTTCCCAAAGGGACCGCCTATATTACCGATATCGGTATGACCGGCTCAGCTAATTCTGTTCTTGGTAGAGAAGTAGAGCCGATTATCAAGAGATTTCTTACCGGATTGCCAACACACTTTGACGTCGCTAAGGAAAATCCTGTCCTCTCGGGAGTGATTCTTCAGATTAATCCAGAAACCGGCAAAACAACCAAAATTCAACGAATCGCCTACTATAGCCGTCCAAACTCCTCCTGATAAATTTTACAAATTTCAGGTCTCTCCAGAATTAAGATATTCTCCTCACTTTTCTCTTCCGCTGCCCGGGTAGGATTGTAGGAGCCGGTAATTAAAATTTTGCTGTCAATAATAAAAAATTTATGGTGTAAAAGATAAAAATTATTATCCCATTTTACATCCGCTTTAATATCCTTAAATAGCCAATACCGGCAATAAGGACTGAACCCTTCCCTCTCCATAATCCCCTTTATCTTTATTCCCTGATTGAATCTTTTTACCATTGCATTGGCAATCCTTCTATTGGTGAAGGTAAAGGTAGCAAAACAGATACCCTCTTTTGCCTGGCTTAATCTCTTAATAATTGCCTCCTCGCAGCCGCCATTCGGTGAGAAGTAAGTTTCAATCTTTGTATCACCAATCTCAATGAAAGGGTAGGGCGGTTTTAAGGGAGAAAAATAATCTCCACCCCACATCCTCTCAAACTTTGCTTCAAAATTCTCTGCTAACTGAGAAGACTTAATGACGATGACATTATTATCGTCCCGATAAGCACTTCCAACAGTAATATTAAAAGAGCCGGTCCAGACTATTTGTCTGTCAATAATAATAAATTTATGGTGCATCAGTGCGTTTTTATCCTTATCAGATTTTATAGTCTTTTTTAGTTTCAGAAGCATTAGAAGATTTTGCGTCTGAATATTCCTCTCTAAGATCTGGTCATCCATAATGATCTTTATGTCAACCTTTCTTTTTTGGGCTTCTAAGAGCGCTCTTGCCACTGAGGCAAGAGCGATATCATAGCAGGCAAGATGAACACTTTTCTTACTTTTGTTGATAAGGGAGACTAATTCAGCGGGGATGTCAGTCTGGCTGGAAAAATAGACCTTTACATTGGCTATCTTATGAGGTTTCTCCAGACCTCTTTTAGAGCAGGAAGGAAAAAGAAGAAGAAAAATTAGCAGAAAAATAATCTTTTTCATAATTCTTCAGAAATTCTATCCTTTCCTTTCTTCGCTGTCAACCTTATGTTACAATAGAACAGAATGAAAGTTCGACTTGATTATGACAGGGAAGGATTAAAGGTTGAAGTTCCAGATATAAATCTTGCCGGAATATTGCAACTACCAGATGTAAAGCCTGTGACTGATCTTGAGGAATCGCTTGAAATGGCTCTCCTCCATCCAATAGGGACTAAACCCTTACAGGAGTTGGCAAGAGGAAGAAAAAGCGTTTGTATTGTCATCTCTGATCCCACCAGACCAATGCCTACTAAATTGATTCTACCTACAATCCTAAAACAATTAGAGAATGCCGGCATATCCAAGGGGAAGATTACTATCTTAATAGCAACCGGGCTTCACCGAGCTCCTGAAAGAGATGAATTATTTGAAATGTTAGGTCGGAAGATAGTCAATAATTATCGGATAATAAATCACAATGCCCGGGACAAAGAGCTTAAATTTTTAGGTTATACCGAGAATAAAACACCCATTTTTATTAATAGTCATTATCTCAATGCAGAATTTAAAATAGTTACCGGTCTGATCGAACCACACTTTATGGCTGGCTATTCCGGAGGAAGAAAAGGGATCTGTCCCGGCATCTCCGGATTGGAGACAACTAAAAAGACCCATTCGCCAGACTATTTAGAATCTCCTTATGCGGCAGCAGGTATTCTGAAAAATAACCCTTTCCATCAGGAAATTTTAGAGATTGCCAAGAAAGCAGGAGCGGATTTTTTGATTAACCTTATCTTAAACCGGGAAAGGGAAATTACCGGCATATTTGCAGGAGACTTAGAGAAGACCTGGCTAAAAGGGGTTAAGGAATTAGAAAAGGTTGTAAAGATAGCGGTGGGTAAGCCGGCAGATATTGTGATTACTTCCGGTGGCGGCTATCCTCTGGATACTACCTTCTATCAATCAATAAAGGGAATGGTGACGGCGATGAATATCGTCAAAGATAAAGGTACGGTAATTATTGCCAGTAATTGTAAGGGAGGTATCGGCAACAGGGAATTCGAAAATTTATTAAGGAAGACAAAGGATAGAGGAGAATTCTTAGCAAAGATTAAGCAACCGCATTTCTTTATCATTGACCAATGGCAGATAGAGGAGATGTGTAAGGTTCTCCGGAAAGCTGAGATTATGTTTTACTCAGATAACCTAAATAATGAAATTTTAAGAGAACTTATGGTTGCACCTATTGATTCGGTAGAGGAGGGGATTCAAAAGGCCTTGAAGAAACATGGAAAATCTGCTAAAATTATTGTTATTCCACAAGGACCTTACGTTATCCCTGTATTACAGAATAACTATATTGCAACATGAATTCGAAACAAAGAATCTTGACCGCTTTGAACAATGGACAGCCCGATAGGGTACCTATCTTTGAGCTTTTGATAGATGAGTCGAGTGTCGTCAAATTGGCCAAACTGCTAATAGCAAAGCCGATAGAAGTCAAGGCGGGAAAAACCAGATTTGGAGAAGAGAGTTTTCAAATTATGGACCTCTATTGTTCTATAATCAACGAATTAGAAATAGATGCGACAACCACTAACTTCTCGGTAGGTCTGGAAGCTATTAGCGAGGACCGTGGACGGGACAAATTTGGTACAGTTTATCTTCTCAGTCTGCATGGTGAACCTGTCCCTTTAGAAGGAGCCATAAAGGAACCTTCGGACATTAAGGGATTCGATATGGTATCCAAACTTAAGCCCGATGATTTTACTGGAGTTAAATATATAATTGATAAGGTAGGAAGAAATAAAGCTCATTTTACAAATATCCTTGACCCATTTAAATTAAGTTGGCGTCTACGGGGAGGTATGCAGAATTTGCTAATGGATTATGTGTTGAGACCCCAGCTGGTTCATGCTCTATCTCGTATCACCACAGATTTTGACTTGGCTGCTATTGACATCGCTACCAAAATAGGGGTCGACGTTATTACTATGCCTGGTGACCTGGCAGGTGAAGAAAATATCTTGATGTCTCCGGAACACTATCGGGAATATGTTAAACCTTATCATCAGGAAATAGTAAAGCATGCTCACGAAAAAGGCATAAAAATAGTAAAGCACTCTGATGGAAATGTGTGGCCAATCCTCGACGATTTTATAGAGGTTGGATTTGATGGCATCCATCCTATTCAGCCTCAATGTATGGATATTAAAGAAGTTAAAAAATATCTAACTGGGAAAGCTTGTGTTTTGGGAAATATTGACTGTCGTGACTTACTTCCCTTTGGTACGGAAGAAGAGGTAGAAAGAACTGTCAAGGAGACAATTAAAAAAGCGGCTCCGGGAGGTGGCTATATTATTAGCTCATCCAACTCAATTCATCCAAACTGCAAGCCAGAAAATTATATCGCGATGGTCAAAGCGGTTCATAAGTACGGAAAGTATCCGCTCCATATCAACTAAGCGCGGAGGATCTATAAATGAAAATTATTATTGCTCCCGATTCCTTCAAGGGAACTTTATCGAGCATTGAGGTTGCAGATATAATTGAGGGAGGGATTAAAAAGGTTTTGCCCAGAGCAAAGATAAAGAAATTCCCTTTAGCCGATGGAGGGGAGGGGACGGTAAAAGCACTGGTAAATGCTACCGGAGGAAGGATTGTTTATTGTGATGTGAATGACCCCTTAGGAAGAAAAATCAAAAGTTTCTTTGGCATTTTGGGGGATAAGAAAACCGCGGTCATTGAGATGGCATCTGCCTCAGGACTGCCCCTGCTTTCCCTAAAGGAAAGAAATCCTTTGCTTACCACAACCTATGGGACAGGAGAGTTAATCAAAGCGGCACTTAATCGAGGCTGCCAAAAGATTATCATCGGAATCGGTGGCAGCGCCACCGTTGATGGAGGGGCAGGAATGGCTCAGGCCTTGGGGGCAAAACTGCTCGATGGAAAGAATAAGGAATTACCATTTGGTGGAGGGAGTTTAGGCAAATTAGCAAAGATTAACTTATCTTCTTTTGACAAGAGAATCAAAAAAACAGAAGTTATTATTGCCTCCGATGTTACCAATCCTCTCTGCGGCAAGAGCGGAGCCGCTAAAATCTATGGACCACAGAAGGGAGCAACGCCAAAGATGGTTACAATATTAGAGAAGAGTCTCTTTCATTATGCAAAGATAATTAAAAAGGATTTAAGGAGAGAGGTGCTTAATCTTCCGGGAGCTGGAGCTGCGGGAGGGCTTGGTGCAGGACTTTCTGCTTTTCTTAATGCGAAGATGGAAAAGGGAGTAGAGTTGATCCTGAAGATAATGAAATTTGAAAAGTACTTAAAAAATACTGATTTTGTGATTACCGGAGAAGGCAAAATCGATGCTCAGGTAAAATATGGAAAGGCAATTTTAGGGGTAGCAAAATTGGCAAAAAAATATAAGGTTCCGGTAATTGCCCTCTGCGGAACCATTACCGAGGAAGCCTACGACTTACATCGATACGGGATTTCTGTTCTGGAAAGTATTATTTCCTCTCCGATGAATTTAGAAGAGGTAATGAAGAAAAATAGAGAGTTGTTAAAGAAAAAAGCCGGAGAATTAATCCGGCTTTTTTCCCTTTCTAAAAATCTTTCATTTATGGTCAAGCCGCACGATTGATTAGTACCAGTTAGCTCAACCCATTACTGGGCTTACACATCTGGCCTATCAACCAGGTAGTCTTCCTGGAATCTTTAGTCCCCTTTCGGGGAGGGATATCTTATCTTGGGGGTGGCTTCGCGCTTAGATGCTTTCAGCGCTTATCCATTCCGAACGTAGCTACCCAGCAATTGCTCCTGGCGGAACAGCTGGAACACCAGAGGTTCGTCCATCCCAATCCTCTCGTACTAGGGATAGCTTCCCTTCAAATATCCAACGCCCACAGCAGATAGAGACCGACATTCTGTTACTTCATCTCCTATCAGAGACTTATAACCCCTTCTAGATTCAAGAAGGGGCGACTCCGCATTTCTGCGAAACTCTCACGGTCGCCCGTGAGATCGGACTATATCTTTGCCCTTTCGGGCATCTGGCGTATAGTCTCTGGGGCCGCAGGAGGAAAATATCTCTTCTTTTGAAATATTCATCTGGAATCTTCTTCCTGCTTGCCTGCTGATTATCCGCACACCTCCCATTTTTACTTGACATCATAGAGATATTTTATCTCTATTAACCTCATTTTGTCAAGTAGGGGGTGATTCTCGGATTTCCCAGCATATAGCCAAATTTATAGACAGCAACGGTCACTTACTGTCTTACGACGTTCTAAACCCAGCTCACGTACCGCTTTAATGGGCGAACAGACCAACCCTTGGGACCTACTTCAGCCCCAGGATGCGATGAGCCGACATCGAGGTGCCAAACCTTGCCGTCGATATGAACTCTTGGGCAAGATCAGCCTGTTATCCCCGGAGTACCTTTTATCCGTTGAGCGATGACCCTTCCATACAGAATCACCGGATCACTAAACCCGTGTTTCCACTCTGCTCGACCCGTCGGTCTCGCAGTCAGGCTTCCTTATGCTTTTACACTCTTCACGTGATTACCAAACACGTTGAGGAAACCTTTGGGCGCCTCAGTTACTTTTTATGAGGCAACCGCCCCAGTCAAACTGCCCGCCTAA
>DAOWFY010000013.1 GCA_030637775.1 bacterium
ACGAGAGTGCAGTCAGCCTCGCTGGGGCTGACAAACGTGCCGCCGAAGAAACTTTCCGAGCCTCTTATTTAAGTTTCAATTTTAGGGAGGGAGCCATCGTAGAGCTGAGAGATAAAGATTTAATATGTTGACCTTTCCCTCCAATTATGCTATTGTTCACCGAAATAATGGCGGTATTTATATTTTCTATTAATTCTTCTTCCTTAAATGAAATTTTACCTACCGGCAAATGTATATTGCCTCCTTTATCCATTTTAAATTGAACCTGACCCTTCTTTACTTCTTCTACCTTTCTTCCTACCTCAGCAGTGACCGTACCTATCTTGGGAGTAGGCATCAGGCCTTTGGGGCCCAGATACCGACCAACCTTTGAAACCTCCTTCATAGAATCGGGTGTGGTGATAACAACATCAAAATCGCTCCAACCGTTCTTTATCTTTTCCAATAACTCCTCAAATCCAACAAAATCTGCACCAGCATCTCTGGCCTCCTTAGCTTTCTCGCTGCTGATAGTGAGAACAAGAACCTTTACCTTCTTGCCTGTACCGTAAGGAAGGCTTGCCACACCTCTAACTATCATACCTTCCTTCTCGGACATCATAAGATGAAAGGCTAATTCTACTGTCTCGTTAAATTTAGTGCTCGTAGCCTTCTTAAGTACGGAAATTGCCTCGGGAATCTCATAAACCTTCGTTTTATCCACTAATTTTAAGGTTTCTCGATACCTTTTTGATTTTTTCATTCTATCTCAATACCCATACTTCTTGCTGTGCCTTCAATTATCTTTATCGCTTTGCTCAAATCCTTTGTATTAAGGTCGACCAACTTTAACTTGGCGATCTCCTCCACATCCCTTTTTTTTACCTTGCCCACCTTCTCCTTATTTGGGACACCAGAGGCTTTGGCAATACCGGCGGCCTTTTTTAGGAGAGTTGAGGCCGGGGGAGACTTCAAAAGATAGGAAAACGACCGATCTTCATAGATGGTAACCACCGCAGGAATAATCACTCCCTCCTTTCCCTTTGTCTTCTCGTTAAATGACTTGCAAAATTCCATGATGTTGATTCCATGTTGCCCCAAAGCAGGGCCAATAGGAGGAGCAGGAGATGCCTGTCCAGCAGGTATCTGTAACTTCACTAAAACCTTAACTTTCTTTGCCATTTCAGACCTTCTCTACTTGCCAATATTCCAATTCAACCATTGTTGCTCTGCCAAAGATAAAAATACCCACCTTCAACTTTTCCTTCTCAGGATTTACCTCCTCTATAATACCACTAAAGTTTGCAAATGGACCTTCCTTAATCTCCACATGCTCGCCCTTTTCAAACTCTACCTTAGGAGTTGGTTTTTTCTTCTTCTCCTCTAAGACATCCAAAAGAGCTTGGATTTCTTTTTCCGGTAATGGAGTGGGTCTATCGCCTTCTCCCAAAATACCTAAGACATTAGAAGTTATCCGAATTTTATGCCACGTTTCTTCATCAAGATCCATTTCCACTAAGATATAACCAGGAAAGAACTCTCGAGGCCTTACCTTCCTTTGTCCCTTAACGATCTCGGTAATCTCTTCGGTAGGGACGATCACCCGAAAAATATTACTTTCTTCCTGTTTAATAAGATGATCGAGTAAGAACTTAACCTTTTTCTCCTGATTTGTCTTTGTATGTACGATATACCATCTTTTAGCCATTTGGTTTACATGCCAAGGCGAGGAAAGTTTCTGTAGCGGCATTAGACCCCGTATGAATGCCTAATTAGAGGAGGAGTCCATAGCGAGCATCACTGCGAGCGTGCCGCCTAAGAAACTTTCCGAGCCTACTTAAAGAAAATGCTGATAAATTTAGAGAAAATTGTATCTAATGTTCCCGTGAAAACCGAAAGCAATATCACAACCAAGAGAACTAAAATTGTGAATTTCTGAAGCACCTTCCTTGTAGGCCAGGAGACCTTTCTAAACTCTACTCTTACCTCACGAAAAAATTCTTTTATCTTCGGCATAAGTATGTTCGGACTATCTTCTTCGGCGGCACATTTGTTTACCCCAGCGAGGCAAACTGCACTCTCGTTGCTCCTCGCTCATCCTTCGGACACCGTGCCCGCTCGTCGCTTTCGCTCCTCATCCGAAGCCGGCCACCCTCACTGTCGTTCCCCTACGGTTCACTTTTCATCCACAGGATGCGTTCGGGTTGGCTTCAAATCCTAAGTATCACTTTAAAACAAACAGGCCTGGAGGGATTTGAACCCCCAACAGTCGGATTTGGAGTCCGATGCTCTGCCAATTAGAGCTACAGGCCTATCTCTTTATGTAAAGTATGCTTTCTGCAGAATTTACAGTATCTCCTAATTTCTAATTTATCGCCTTTTTTTCTCCCCTTCTTATTTATCGTAGTTGAATAGTTGCACCTTTTACATTCCCCACAGGCCAATCCTACAATCTCCCGCATGATTTATCCTTACTCTATTATCTCACTAATTGCTCCCGCACCGACAGTCTTTCCTCCCTCCCGGATCGCAAAACGAAGACCCTTCTCCATCGCAATCGGGGAGACAAGGGTAACCTCTAAGCTGGCATTGTCTCCCGGCATCACCATCTCTGTGCCTTTGGGTAA
>DAOWFY010000108.1 GCA_030637775.1 bacterium
CCCACTTGAATGCGGGCAAGGCGTACGTGTACTATGGTTCATCTTCCGGTCTTTCATCAGTGGCTGACTGGACCTCCTCTGGTGATGACCAGCAGGATGCCTGCTTCGGCTCCAGTGTAGCCACGGCCGGGGATGTAAATAAGGATGGTTACTCAGATGTGATTGTGGGAGCAAGCCACTTTGATAGCGCCTCCCACTTAAATGCGGGCAAGGCATATGTCTACTATGGTTCCTCCTCCGGTCTTTCATCAATGGCTAACTGGGACTCCGTTGGTGACGACCGGGCGGATGTCAACTTCGGCTCCAGTGTAGCCACGGCAGGAGATGTAAATAGGGACGGCTACTCCGATGTCATTGTAGGAGCAGAAGATTTTGATACCACCAATACAGAGGCGGGCAAGGCGTACGTGTACTATGGTTCATCTTCCGGTCTTTCATCAGTGGCTGACTGGGACTCTGTTGGCGATGACCAAGCAAGTGCCTACTTCGGTTACAGTGTTTCTACGGCAGGAGATGTGAACAAAGACGGTTACTCAGATGTGATTGTGGGAGCAAGCCACTTTGATAGCGCCTCCCACTTGAATGCGGGCAAGGCGTACGTGTACTATGGTTCATCTTCCGGTCTTTCATCAGTGGCTGACTGGACCTCCTCTGGCGATGACCAGGCGGATGCCTATTTTGGCTACAGTGTGGCAACAGCAGGGGATGTGAACGGAGACGGTTACTCCGATGTGATTGTGGGAGCAAAGGCATATGTCTACTATGGTTCCTCTTCCGGTCTTTCATCAGTGGCTGACTGGAACTCTGTTGGCGATGACCAGGCGAATACCTACTTCGGCTTCAGTGTTTCTACAGCAGGGGATGTGAACGGAGACGGTTACTCCGATGTGATTGTGGGAGCATACGGTTTTGATACCGCCACCGCCTCAAATGAGGGCAAGGCATACATCTATTATGGTTCGCCACTATACCCACCCAGGAATGTGAAACTTCGGGTAAGGGATAAAGCAATTGATGTCACCTGGGAACACAACCCGGGCAATCCTTATCCTGTAGATAAATATAAAATTTATTATGATACCTCCTCCGGATGGCCCTATGCCTATTCGCTTGAGGTGGACTATTCCTACAACTGGGCAGAACTTACCGACCTTACCAATACCGATACTTACTTCGTCTCAATGACGGCAGTGGTAAGTGGGGTAGAGAGCGATATCTCTTATGAGCAAGTGGTAAATCCAGGCCCGGCAGATACCACCGTTTACTGCAATATCACCGGGGGCACCACAAGCAGCGCCTACATGATGATTTCCACTCCGGTAGAGCCAGAGGATACCTCTATCAGTGCCGTTTTCGAGGACGATCTTGGTCCTTACGATAATACCCAATGGCGAGGCTTTCACTGGCAAGCGGGTGATGAGGCGTATGAGGAGATAACCTCAACGACCAATATTGGTGGCCATGAAGGTCGAGTACCTGTAGTTGGATATTCCGGCTGGCTGATCAGCCGCAATGATGTCACCATCGATGTTACCGGCTGCAGATACGACCACAATAATACCCGGGACCATAAAATTCACTTACAGCCAGGCTGGAACCAGATTGGCTGCCCCTTTAACTTCAGAGTAGCCTGGAGCGATGTTGAAGTCACCGCTAAGGGATATTCTATATACAGCGCTGATGATTCTACCAATCCCCTCTGCGGCGATATTGCCTGGGGCTGGTATGATGGTGCATATTGCCAGGTCGTAAATCTTGCGCCAACCCATGGCTGCTTTGTCTATAATAAAATCTCCGATCACATCACCCTTGTCGTCCCGCATATAGAAGCAGAAGTTTCTGGAGAAGACTATACTACAAGCCAACTTAAGACCGATTATAATCTCAAGAGCGTCCCCTCTTACAGAGAAGGAGAGGAGCCCTGGAAATCACCTCCAGATCCACCCGCTGTACTTTTAGGAGAAACTTCCAATATTTCTGGTGGAGGTGGTGGTGGTTGCTTCATCGCCACCGCCGCCTTTGGCACGCCTATGGCAGAAGAGATTAGGGTATTGAAAGAATTCAGAGATAAACATTTATTCACCAATCCTTTAGGGAGGGCCTTTATTAAACTTTACTATCGGAATTCTCCTCCGATTGCTGACTTTATCAGGAATAAACCTATTCTAAGGGCGATCGCGAGAGTTAACCTTAAACCTTTAATCTGGCTTAGCCGGTTGGTGACAAATTAGCGAGGCTAAAAGCCTCGCACTACATTTGAGTCTATGTAGTGCGAACCTGTTGCTACAAGCTTAACCTGAAAGACTAATTACGCATATTGCTACTAAAGTTAGCGTATAGCATAGTGTCGCAGTTCAGGTTCGCTAAAGGAGTAATCTTTTTAAGGTTGCTCCTATTTTTTTGACCAACTCTACCTTTTTTGCTATACTAAAGGGAAATGATGGATAGAACCAAGGAGTTAGAAAAGGAAAACCAGAGGTTGAAAAGAAGGAATGAACTTCTGGGTAAGGTTATCCAGCGGCTGAACTCTACCCTCCAATTACCGGTGGTGATGGAGTATGTGATTGGGGAGGTAACCAAAACCATCAAAGCGGTAACCAGCACCATTTATACCATTGCCAAGGATGGGAAGATTGAGTTTTCCTATATCTATGGGGCAAAGGAAGAGATAAAAAAGAGACTGCAGAAGATGCGATTGGAACCCGGCCAGGGGATTGAGGGCAAGGTAATAAAGACGGGTCAATCTTACATTTCTCTGGATACTCAGGATGATCGCGATTTCTATAAAGGGATCGATAAAGAGATCGGGTTTAAAACCAAATCGCTTATCTGTGTTCCCCTAAAGGTTAAGGATGGGATTATTGGTGCTCTTCAGGTGATTAATAAGGAAGGCGAGGATGAGAAATTTAATCAAGATGATGTTGAATTATTGGAGGAGATTGCCAGCCATGCCGCATTAGCCATCAGGAATGCTCAATTGTACCAAGAGGTAGAAAATTGGCGGGAGTTTAATGAGGCGATTATCGAGAGTATCAATGAGGGGGTTTTTGTTGTTGACCGGGCGCTAAAGGTTATTACGGGAAACAATGGCTTAGAGGAGCTGAGCGGTGGGCTCTATACCAAGGAATATTTGAAAGGAAGGGAAGCCCGGGAAATCTTTCCTTATTTAAATTTAGAGTCTGTATACAGGGAAGTTTTTCAAAGCGGGAAGGTCTTCCAGCAGTCAAGTACCGGAGGAAGGCTTCTCAATTTTAAGTTCATTCCCCGCAAGAGCAAAAATGGAGAGGTAGAGGAGATTATCGTCCTGGTAAATAGGGCCTCAGAATAATGGCGCTATATCAAAAACAAAAAACCCTTACCGATATCCTGGAGGAAGAGGGTCTTTTAAACAAAAAACAGATTGAGGAATTAACCGAGGAGACCCTCCGTAAGAAAAGAAAAAAGGGAGAACTGTTCAAGACTTTAGTGCAGAAGTATGGACTGAAAGAGGAAGATCTCGCTTACTCCCTGGCCAAGCAGTTTGGTTGCCCCTATTTCGATCTTAAGAAGCATAAGGAAAAACCTGAGGCCGAACTCTTAAAGAAGATACCAAAATCCTGGGCGAAACGTCATCTTGCCCTTCCCCTGAAAGTTGAGAATAATGAGCTTACTATAACCATGGCCGATCCCACCAATATTTTGGTCCTGGATGAATTAGCGGTCAGAACAGGAATGAAGATTCAGAAGGTGGTAAGTACCTCTTCAGATATTTTAGAGGCCATTGAGACTTTCTATTTAGGAAAGAGTGCGGTTGACATCGGCGAGGTTATGGAGGAAATCGATGCCCGCTATCTCCAGGTGGAAAAAATCGAGATCGAGGATAAGGATGTTACCGAGGAGAGTGCCCCGATCGTCAAATTAGTAAATAGCTTTATCGCTGAGGCCAGGAAAAGAGGGGCCAGTGATGTTCATATTGAGCCCACAGAGACGGGAATGATTGTTCGCTATCGCATCGATGG
This sequence comes from bacterium, assembly GCA_030637775.1. GTDB lineage: Bacteria > Ratteibacteria > UBA8468 > UBA8468 > UBA8468 > DAOVGU01. The sequence goes on from DAOWFY010000108.1 coordinate 3,999, forward strand.
AATTCTAAAGGATATCTATAATATCCCCAAGCATGCCCAGAATGCACTTATCAGCCGGGTTAAGATTATGACCGATTTAGATATTGCCGAGCACCGCCGACCCCAGGATGGGAGAATTAACTTCAAAAAGTATGGCAATTTGGATATTGATCTTAGGGTAGGTATCAGTCCTATGCTTTACGGAGAAAAGATTGTGATGAGAATTCTGGATAAGGCAGTAAGCATTATGAATCTGGATCGCATGGGTTTTTCCCAGGATAATTTGGAGAGGTACCGGGCGATGATCCACAAACCTTACGGAATGATTCTTCATGTGGGACCAACAGGAAGCGGCAAAACCACCACACTCTATTCAGCATTAAGTGAGATAAATTCCCGGGATGTCAACATTCAAACTGCCGAAGATCCGGTCGAGTATACCCTTTCCGGCATCAATCAACTTCAGGTCCGGTCAAATATCGGGGTTACCTTTGCCAGTGCTCTGCGCTCCTTTCTCCGACAGGACCCCGACATCATCATGGTCGGGGAGATCAGGGATTTCGAGACAGCCCAGATTGCCGTTGAGGCTGCGCTCACCGGCCATTTAGTCTTTTCCACTCTTCATACCAATGATGCGGCGGGAACGGTGGTTCGGCTCCTGGATATGGGGATCGAGCCCTTTTTGGCTGCATCTTCAATCCTCTGTGTCGTTGCCCAGAGGTTGGTAAGAAGAATCTGTGAGAGTTGTAAGGTCAGCTATCTCGCGACCAAAGAGGAACTGGCAGGTTTGGGTTTGACAATCAAGGAAGATAAGATAAAACTTTACAAAGGAAAGGGCTGCCCTGACTGTGATGGAACCGGCTATAAGGGTCGTTTAGGCATCCATGAGGTTTTAACAATGAATGAGGAACTCAAAAACCTTATCCTGAAAAGAGCCTCCAGTGATGAGATCAAGGAGGAGGCAATGAGGTCCGGGATGAAAAGTCTCTATGAGGATGCTTTGGTTAAAATGGCTTCAGGCATCACCACCCCCCAGGAGGTAATGAGGGTCACGATGGAGGCCGTTTAACTATGGAAGAAGTGAAAGAACTGAAATCCTTGAAAAAAAGGCTGGCCAATCTTTCCAGCATCATCAAGGTGAATGAGATTATTAATTCCACCCTGAACCTCAAGGAGTTGTTGGCAACAATTATGGAAATTTCCCAAGAGGTGATGAGGGTAGAGGCTGCCTCTTTGATGCTCAAGGATGAAAAGACAGGAGAATTGATCTACGAAGTTGCTTTAGGAGAGAAGGGTGAAGAGATCAAGGAAAGGTTCAGATTAAAGAAAGGCCAGGGAATTGCCGGCTGGGTTGCGGAAAAGGAGAAACCCCTTTTGGTCCCTGATGTTAGAGAGAATCCTCGTTTTGACAATCGCATCGATCAAGCCACTGGATTTAAGACAAGATCTATTTTGGCTGTCCCGATGAAGGTGAAGGGGAAGCTCATTGGTGTTTTGGAGGCAATTAACCCTCTAAAAGAGCCTTTTGGAGAGGAGGAGATAGAGCTTTTTACGACTTTTGCTAACCAGGCGGGGATTGCCATTGAGAATGCTCGTCTCCATCAGTTTCTTTTAGATAAGCAAAGGGTGGAGGAGGAGTTGCGTATCGCCAGATTAATTCAGAAGAATATCCTTCCCAAAAAATATCCAATAGTGAAAGGAACCGAATTCTGGGCACGAAATATCCCCGCTGAAGGAATCAGTGGGGACTTCTATGATTTTATTGAACTGTCCCCAGAGGAGATTGGTATTGTCATTGGCGATATCTGTGGAAAGGGCATCCCCGCAGCCCTGTCTATGGCCAAAACCATCGGTGATTTTCGTGTGGTGGCTTCCCTTCATAATCGGGTGGCTTCCCTTCCTGAAAAATTGAGCAGAACAATGACCACGATGAATAACATCCTTGCCGAAGGAAGTACTTTGGGTCTATTCGCCACCCTTATCTATTCAGTTCTCAACACAAAGAAGGGAACTTTAACCTATGTCAATGCTGGCCATCCCCTCCCTCTAATCAGGCACCAGACGGCTGAGATAGAATTGCTGAATGGCAAAAAAGGGTTGCCGTTAGGGATTTTTTCCGGTCTTTCTTTCGAAGAAGAAGAAATCAAATTGAAGGAAGGGGATCTTCTCCTTCTCTATACCGATGGATTGGTTGAGGCAAGAGGAAAGGAGGGGAGAAGATTTTCTACGGAGATACTCTATAAATTAGTAAAGGAAGGTCCGAATGATGCCGCCGGTCTGGGGGAGGAGATAGTTCAGAAAATAAAACTCCTCTCACTTGGTAAACCACCCTCCGATGACCTCACCGTAGTGACGATTAAGGTAAATAAACTGTGAAGAATATCCAGAATATCAGACTTTCCCTTCCCAGCCATCCAAGATTTTTAAGTGTCATCAGAATGGCTATTTCTCAGGTGGCCGGGGGAATGAGATTTGATGAAGAGGAGGTTAAAAATATAGCTTTAGCCGTTGACGAAGCTTGCACTAACGTGATTAAATATGCCTATCAGAGTAAGCATAATAAGAAAATTATTTTAACGGCCACGGTTAAGAGGGATAGGCTGGTGGTAACCATCAGAGATTTTGGCAAAAAGTCCAATCCTGAAAGTTTTAAGCCTCGACCTTTAAAGAAGGTAAGACCAGGGGGATTGGGCCTTTACTTTATTAAGAAGATTATGGATGAGGTTAAGTATGATACCTCCTCTAAATTAGGCACAACGCTTCGGTTAATTAAATATAAAAATGAAAATAGAAGAAAGAAGAGAAAAGGATGTGGTTATCGTTGACCTTTCAGGAGAGGTTGACTTCTATAATTCCTCGAAAGTCAGGGAAAAATTCATCAATTTAGTCAAGCAGAAAAGAAAAGCAATATTAATAAACCTTGGTGAAGTAACCTATATTGATAGTTCTGGCCTGGCGACATTGATCGAACTAATGCAAAAGCTAAATGGATATGGCGGTAAATTAAAACTTACCGGGTTAAACCAATCGGTCAGAAATATTTTTGAGGTTTCTAAATTAATAGATGTCTTCTCCATTTACGAGGAGGAAGAGGAGGCTTTAAAGACATATAACCGATGAGAAATTTCTGTGGTTATTTAGGGCGAAGTTTAAATTTAGCCTTAAGACATTTAGGCAGCATCCTTTCTCTCTTTCGGCAGGCCCTCTACTGGATTTTTATCGCTCCCTTCCGCGGTAAACCGGTAAATAAGAAAGATTTCATTGGCCAGTTAGAACTGATTGGAGTAAAATCCCTCCCGATTGTTAGTTTTGTTTCTTTCTTCTTCGGTATCACTCTGGCGATGCTTACTGCCTATCAGTTAAGAATCTTCCAATCGGAGATCTTAGTGGGCGCTTTAGTTGGAGTATCGTTTTCCCGGGAATTAGGCCCTTTGCTTACAGCCATTGTGGTAGCAGCAAGGGTAGGAGCAGCGATGACGGCTGAACTGGGAACAATGAAGGTCTCCGAGGAAATAGATGCTTTAGAGACGATGGCCATCAGACCGGTTCGCTTTCTCATTGCCCCCAGACTTTTGGCCATTTTGATTATGCTTCCCTGTTTAACCATCATTGCCAATATTGTCGGAATTTTAGGGGGTTATCTCATCGCCAAACTTAGCTTAGGACTTGATACCTATTACTATTTCTCTCAAACCTTTAAGGCAATGGAGGCAAAGGACCTCTTTACCGGACTCATCAAAAGTTTCTTTTTCGCCGGAATTATTGGAATGGTCGGCTGCTACCAGGGATTTATTGTCAGAGGGGGGGCCGAAGGGGTGGGAAGGGCAACTACCACCTCGGTGGTCAGTTCCATTTTCCTGATCATTGTTACTGACTGTTTCTTTAATGCTTTGTTCTATTTTATTTAACAAAGGGGTCAGTGACCCCTACCATGCCATGATTATTGTAAAGAACTTAGTTAAGAGCTTTGATAACCGAAAGATCCTTGATAACATTAATCTGAAAATAGAGAAGGGAAAAATTACCGTAATTATGGGGGGTAGCGGCTGCGGCAAGAGTACGCTTTTGAGGCATCTGATTGGATCGATAAGACCCGATAGTGGTGAAATCCTTATTGCCGGAGAAGACATTACCAAAATGGACGAGGATTCCTTAGACAACTTAAGGAAAAGATTTGGCATGCTTTATCAAAGCGGGGCCCTCTTTAATTCAATGAGTGTCGGCGAAAATGTTGCTCTTCCTTTAAGGGAACATGCCAAACTCGACAACAAAATCATTGAGATAATAGTTAAAATGAAGTTGGAACTTGTTGGTCTCACCGGCTTCAAGGATCTTTTCCCCTCTCAGATAAGTGGGGGAATGAAAAAGCGAGTGGCTCTGGCAAGGGCGCTTGCTTTAGATCCGGAAGTAGTCTTTTATGACGAGCCAGGCGCAGGCTTAGATCCAGTTACCCGAGCTGCGATAGATAAGTTGATCATCGACTTAAGCAAAAAATTAAATATTACCTCTGTCGTGGTGACCCATGAGATGAAGAGCGCATTCTCGATTGCCAACAAAATCGCAATGCTCCATGAAGGAAAAATCATTATCTATGACTCGGCAACCGAGATTAAAAATTCTCAAAATGAGGTTGTGCAACAATTTATTGCTGGTTCTCCCGAGGGACCTCTCACGCGGCGCCGCACCGGCAAAGAATATCTTGTAACTCTGACTGGTGTAAGTAAACACAGATGAATGTGGAAATATCAAGGTCTGAAGACCTTTCCCACAATACCCCTGATTTAATCAGGGGGTGGGAGGCATCTCCTGATGCCGATAAGAAATAGAGGAGAAATATTATGGCTGAATATTTGAAGTCGGAGATCAAATCAGGGATAATGATCGTTAGCTGCATATTAATTTTGGTTGTCCTTATCTTCTTAGTGGGAGGATTAGAGCTCTTTAAGAAAGAATCTTCCTATAAAATTTATTTTAAGTCAATTGCCCAACTGGGGGAAGGTGCTCCCGTTACCTTTGCCGGTCATAAGATAGGGCGAATAAAATCAATCGCTATTATCCCGGAAAAGGATAAACCGGTTGAGATTATCATCAGCCTGCCTTCAAAGATAGAGATCAGGGCCGACTCCTTAGCGGAAATTAAGGCCACCGGAGTAATCGGCTTAAAATGCTTGAGTCTCTCTCCCGGCTCTAAAGATGCGCCGGTTCTTCCTTCCGGAAGTATTATCAAGGAAAAAGAACCGCTGGACATTCAAGAGATTATCAATGCTGCCGGCAGCTTAGGAGATAATGTAGCCGAGACAATTGCCTCCATTAAAGCAACCTCTGATAGATTTCGCTCCGTAGCCGAGAAAGTTGATGATGCTAAATTAGGTCAATTATTGAAAAATATTAACATCATGGTTGAGGAAAACAGAGAAGATATCAGGGAGATAATTAAGAATTTAAAAGATACTACTGCCAATGCCAGGGAGTTTACGGCGATCATTAAGAAACGTCCCAGTCGGCTCATCTGGAGAACCAGGGAACGGAGAGAGAGAAAAACGGAAATAGAAAAGCTAAGGAGGCCCAGAGTACCATGAAAGGTAAAAATAGGGACACATCCCATTTTTTGAGACACTTCCCTATCTGTCTGTGCAGAAAAATTAGGATGTGTCCCTATTTTTTGGCTTTAGCATTTTTAGCCGGTTGTGCTTCCGCGCCCCATATTATTAAATATGAAATTGAACCTCCTGAGGAAAAAATTGAAAAGGATATCGGTATCGCCGTTTTGGCCTTTACCGATAAAAGACCCTCTGAAGAAAAGGAGGGCTTAAAAGGAAAATTGCTGATCTTCAGCACAAGGGATAAGAACTTTGCTCAGCCACCCGCGATTATGATTCCCCAGCACCTAACCAAGGAGTTAGTAGCCTGGGGTCTCAGGGCAGAGGATGTTTCTACCCGAGAAGAGGCAGGGACTGCTGATTATAGAGTTGAAGGAGAGCTTTTGCATTTTCAGGCGGTTATCAAACTGAATAAGGCCACCTTTATTCCTTACTTAGGCAATATCACTACACTGTGGGCAAAGGATGAGTTTGTTATTACCCTTTCCATGCGGGTAAAACTGTTCCTCAAAAATTCTGATGAACCAATTTTTGATGAAGAATTTGATGTTTCCGAAGATTTAAAATTACCCACCGGTCTCCTCAATCTTGCCCGCTACAAACGCGGTCTTCGCCATAAACTAAAAGTTCTTGACCTGGCCACAGGAGAGGTTTTGGCTAAAGTTCGGGAGCGAATCATTCAGGAGACTCGGAAGTTTCCTTCAGCGGCACGTTTGTCAGTCCCAGCGAGGCTGACTGCACTCTCGTTCCTCCTCGCTCATCCTTCGGATACCGTGCCCGCTCGTCGGTAACAAGGCAC
>DAOWFY010000080.1 GCA_030637775.1 bacterium
ATTCTCACCGGAAGAGGAGCGAGCAAAAAAGTTCTTCAAGCGGCCGATTTAGTAACCGAGATGAGACAGGGAAAGCATCCCTGTAGAAAGGGGATAAAAGCAAGAAGGGGAATCGAATACTGATGAGGAAAGGATTAAGAAAGAAAATTCTATGGTTTATTCTTGTTATCTTTCTTTTGCTCTTTACCAGAAAATATTTGGCACAGCTATTCTTTGTTCTGGGAAAAAGTATGGAGCCAACCATAAAGGAGAGAAGAATCTACTTAATCAATAAAGCAATCTATCGCTTTAGATTGCCAAAAAAGGGAACAGTTATTGTCTTCCGAACAACAGAAGAACCTCCCTTATACTTTACGAAGAGAATCGTTGGATTGCCGGGTGAGATAGTTGAGATAAAAGAAGGGAGACTCTTTATTAATGGGCGCTACTGTCCGGAACCTTATACAACCATTAATCAACACTGGAATTTGAAAAGAACTGAAGTGAAGAAAAATTGCTTTTTTGTTATCGGGGATAATCGTTTAATCGATTTATCCCACCACCTTCATGGTCAGGTTGCTTTGAGAAATATTGTTGGTAGAATTGTTAAATGAAGAAAATAGTCTCTGTTTTTGCAATTATTATCCTTTTTGCAGGCGCTTACTTCCTCATTAAACATTTTTCCATTAGCGAGGAGGATCGAGTTCGCCAGACCCTTAATCAGGCAGGTAGGGCCATCAAAGAGCGAAATATTGCTAAACTTCTTACCTTCCTTTCCGCCGACTACACCGACCAATTGGGAAATACCAAGGGAACTCTTTTCTTCTTTCTGCGAAATATCTTCAATGAATATAAGAACCTTTCCTTTCATACCTCCGGTCTTAAGATTAAGGTGGAAGGGAAAGACGCCAAAGCAACCTTCATCGTTACCATTTTTACGCGTGAGAAGGGAGAACCAATCAAAAACTTAATCAAGGAGAGGAACAGAGTTCTCGTTAAATTGCGCAAAGAGGGAAATTCCTGGAAGATCACTCGCGCAGAAGAATCTCCCTATACCTTTGAATAGGAGGCTCGGAGGTTCACTCCAGCGGCACGCTCGCAGAGATGCTCGCTATGAGATGCCTCCTCTGTCTGGGCATTCATCCGGCATCTAATGCACGCTTAAAGTAAACCTCCTCGCCTTGAGAAGAAAACAAAAAAGAATGAGAAGGAAGAGAGGGAAATATGATTGATGAGTATTCTTTTGGCTTGGTTATTGGGACATTCCATTTAACCTGCTGATGAGAAGAAAATAGTGAGAATTTTTTTAAAAAACCTCCTTTTAATGATAGCGGGGACTTTACTCGTTGGAGCTACCTATAATTGGAGTAAAGCGCCTACCTCAGAAGAAGACTCTTGCATTTTTAGTTTTGTTCAGATTAGCGATACCCATTGTCTAAAAACAGAGAAAAGACCTGAAAGACCGCCGGCTAAAGCCTTTTTTCGCATAGGGGGATACAAATTTCACTGGTTGGATTATGTTAATTCCCTCTCCATTTTGGAAAAGACCATTGAGTATATAAACTCTCAGGTAAAACCTAATTTTGTTATTCATACTGGCGATATCAGTGATAAGGGCGACCTATCCAATCTAAAAATGGCTAAGGTGCTGTTAGATAGACTGGATTGCTCTTACTATCCAGTAATGGGTGACCATGATTTAGGAGGTTATTCTTATTCCAATTTTAATCGGTCTGATTGTAACTATGTTAAGGTTTTTGGTCAGAGAAGTTATTCATTTAATCACGAGGATTGGCATATTGTTGTTTTAAGTATCTATCCCGATGATGAAGAATTAAACTGGCTGAAGAAGGATTTATTCGAAAATGCTGAAAAACCAATTATTCTTGCCACTCATCGCTTAGTTATTGCTGATGAATTTACGCTCTGGTTGGCTAAAAAACATTTAGGGGTTGAACTGCTTATGCCCAGAGCAGAGGAAATTGTAAGTATCCTGAAAAATTGCCAGAATGTAAAGATGGTTTTATCCGGCCATTGTCATAGCAATTTTCGCTGGAAGAGGTATGGCATTAACTTTATCTCTACTGCGGCTTTGTCGGAGGTTCCCCATCAGTTCAGGCTTTTCCGGGTTTATCGAGATAGAATAGTGATTACTCTGTTTACCGCTAATACAGCCAACGATGTCTTTAATAAACGATGGGTTTCTCAATATAGCTCCTCACATCTACTCTAATTGGCAGAGAGAAGAGTTAAATGAGAGGCTGAAAAAAGTAGATTTAGCTCTCGTAGATGTGGATGATTGTATTTATCCGGGAACGACCAATTTAGCTCTATTGAGAAATCTCTTTCTTATTTTACTTCATCGAGGTAGATATAAGATTTTCTTCAGACTTATGAGGTGTCTGCCAATTCTACTCCTGATGAAGTGCCTGCAACTGTTGAATTTTGGGGTGGATAATTGTAGATTAATTCTTTTCTTTTCCCGGATGGTAAGTAATATCCCCCTTTCCTATCTCCAAACTGCTGTTCAGCCTATTCCATCTAACTCTTTTCCTGGGGCAAAAGAGACCTTAACCATCCTCTCCAGGAAGTCTAAGACAGGGTTAATCAGTTTAGGACCGGAGGTAATCTTAGAAGAATATAAAAGACAGTTTAGAGACGGAGGAATTCCATTAATTGATTTCTACGATGGGACTCAAGTTAACCTGTTAAAACCGATAGACAAGAGCAGGAGAGCAAGAGAAAGGATAGAAGAATTTAAGGCGAAAATGCCACTGGTAATCGGACATAATAGAGATGACCTGGGAATGATAAAGGTGGTTAAAAGGCAAGGGGGCTTTGTCCTTGGGTTTAACCCTTCCCGAGAAGTAGCCAAACAATGTGATATAATAGTAAGAGCCAAAGATTGGCAACCATTAGCAGGATATCTACAGCCATTACTGAGCAATGAAAGATAAAACAAGTAAATATATTGGTCTTCTTCTTTTTGCTATATCAATGGGCTATTTAGAGGCCGCGGTGGTAAGTTATCTCCGCAAGCTATATTGTTCTGGTGGTTTCTCTTTTCCTCTCCCGATGCCACCGGTTAAACTCTATCTTATTGAATTGGGTAGGGAATTATCAACAATAGTGATGTTGGTGGGAGTAGCTATAGTTGGTAGTTCGGTTAGAATTATA
>DAOWFY010000157.1 GCA_030637775.1 bacterium
AGGAGGAGGTTTACTTTAAGCGTGCATTAGATGCCGGATGAATGCCCAGACAGAGGAGGCATCTCATAGGGAGTATCACTGCGAGCGTGCCGCTGAAGTTAACCTCCGAGTATATTATGAACAAAGATGAATTGGTAAATTTGTGCCGAGAAGCCCTGAGGAAAAGGGATTTTTTTAATAAAAAAATTCTGGTTATCATTCCCGATACCACCCGCACCGGACCGATCAATTTATTTTTTAGAACAATCTGCGATGAACTCTCTGACAAGAGCAAAAAATCGGATTTCATCATTGCTCTGGGCACTCATCCGCTTATGGATGAGGAAAGAATAAACGAGCATTTAGGAATCAGTAGCAAAGAGAAAAGAAGTAAATATAAAGATATTAACATCTTCCAACATCGCTGGGATAAACCGGAGGAATTGCGAGAGATTGGGGTTATTACCAAAGAAGAGGTTAAGCAAATCTCCAATGGTCTTATGAATGAGGAAATTCCGGTGCAGATCAATAAAAGAATTTTTGACTATGATGAACTCTTAATTGTGGGAGCGGTATTTCCCCATGAGGTGGTGGGCTTTTCCGGAGGGCATAAATACCTTTTTCCTGGGATTGCCGGGCCCCGAATCATTCATAAATTTCACTGGTTAGGAGCCCTGATGACTAACCTTAAAATAAATGGAGTTAAGAATACTCCGGTAAGAGAAGTAATCAATAAGGCCGTCTCCTTTATTCACATTCCCATAACTATGTTTTGCTTTGTGATGAAGGAAAAGGAGGTCTCTGGCTTCTATGCGGGAGGGGAGGAGGCCTGGTCGAAGGCGGCCGATCTTTCCTCTACAGTTAATATTAAATATTTAAACAAAAGTTTTCGTACCGTTTTATCGATGGCACCTAAGATATACGAAGATCTCTGGACGGCAGGCAAGTGTATGTACAAGTTGGAACCGGTGGTGGAGGAGGGTGGCACGCTGATCATTTATGCGCCCCATATCGAGGAAATTTCCTCCACTCACGGCAGATATATTGAGAAAATAGGTTATCACATCAGAGACTATTTTTTGAAACAATGGGATAAATTCAAAGATATTCCGGGAGCAGTTTTAGCTCACTGTACCCACGTTAAAGGAATTGGTACCTACGAGAATGGAAAGGAAGTACCCCGGATAAAGGTGATCTTATCTACTGGCATATCAGAAGAAAAATGTAGAAAGATTAATTTAGGTTACATTAATCCGTCAAGGATTAAGATGAGCGATTATGCTGACAAAGAAGATAAAAATATTCTTTTGGTGAAAAATGCGGGAGAGGTCTTGTACAGAATGGTTTGAACTTTTTGAGAAAAAATCCTTTCTTTCCAATTTGAAGAGGATTTACGGAAATTCAGAATTGGTAAAGGAACGGAAGGACTTTATCTTAAAGGTCCTGAAAAAATTTGCCTTCCATTTTGGAGAGGAAGAGAAGGTGGCTATTGTGCGTGTTCCCTCCAGAGTCAATATTATGGGTGTCCATATTGAGCATCGGGGATGTTATGTCAATTATCTTACGATTCAGAAAGAGATTATTACGGTTGCCTCAAAAAGAACGGATGACAAGATAAGAGGATTTAACATCGATGGAAGATTTCGACCTTTTTCATTTTCGATTAAAGCGCTTTTGCCTCCTGAGAGACGGGGCAATTGGTTAAAATTTATTTCAGAGAGCAAAATCAGTCCCGGGAATTGGGCAAACTATATTAAAGGTCCAATCCTGCGTTTACAGGATTTTGTTAGAAAGGAACTTTCGGGAATGGATTTAGTGATCGGTGGTAATATTCCGCAGGGTTCTGGTTTAAGTTCTTCTTCTGCCCTTGTTGTAGCCAGCGCTTTAACTAGTACTGCTTTTAATAATCTAAACTTATCTAAAGAAAATTTAGTAAGACTCTGTGGAGAAGCAGAGTGGTATGTAGGAACAAGGGGGGGAGCCGGGGACCATGCCGCGATGCTTTTTGGAAAAAAGGGCTATATTTCCCATTTACGATTCTTCCCTTTTATAGTTGAGAATGTTCCTCTTCCTTCTAACTATACAATCGTTATCTGCAATTCCCTGAAAAAGGCTCCAAAATCTAAAGAAGCAAGAGACGTTTACAACAGAACAATTGCCAATTATGAAATTTCTCTTAAGTTGATCAAAAAAAATTATCCTGAACTTTCAAAAAAGATCAATTATCTTCGTGACGTTAATAAGGAAAATCTGAAAGTAATGGAGATAAAAATCTACGAGATTTTGAAGTCTCTTCCGCAAAGAATTAAAAGAAAAGAACTGTTGAAGGTATTTCCTGAGCAGGAAATGAGGAAACTCTTTTCTACCCATTCGGAGCCAGAAGATGGATATCGACCACGGGGAGTAGCTCTCTTTGCTTTAGCCGAGTGCGAGAGAAGTAAAATTACCTCGGAACTTTTTAAAAAAAAGAATGG
>DAOWFY010000112.1 GCA_030637775.1 bacterium
CTCCTTTTGCCTCTAAAGCAATTCTCCTTTCACTTTCGCCCAGGACGGAAAGTTTTACCTTTAAGTATTTCTCGGGAAGAAGATTTTTTGCTCTTTCCGCCCATTCAATCACTACTACCCCTTTGCCGGAGAAGTATTCCTCATAGCCAAGGGTATTTAATTCCTCCGGTTTCTTTAAGCGGTAGAGGTCAAAATGAAAAAGGGGAACTTTGCCAGAATATTCTTTGATAAAGATAAAGGAGGGGCTTCTTACCGGGTTTCCCTTGATTCCTAATCCCTTAGCGATTCCCTTGGTAAGGATTGTCTTGCCGCTACCCAGCTCCCCAATGAGAGCAACGGTATCTCCAGGAAGAAGCAATTTCCCAATCCTTTCTCCCAGTCTTTTGGTCTCTGCCGGGGATTTGCTAAAGAATACCATTTTCTTGGTTTATTATACCACATTGTTTCGCTTTTGGACATCTAAGAGGAAATGGGACTTAAAAAATATTTTTGTTTTTTAGAATATGGTATAATTAAATTATAGATAAAGTATAGAAAAAACTTGACAAACAATTTTTTTTGGGGTATAACATATGATGAAGATGGAAATTGATAGAAAAAATCCTTTGCCTCTTTATATTCAAATAAGAGAGATTATCCGCAGGCAGATAGAAAACGGAGAGAAAAGACCGATGGAGCCACTTCCTCCCGAGGATATTCTCTGCAAGGAATACCAGGTAAGTAGAATAACCATCAAAAAAGCTTTAGAAGATTTAAAAAAAGAAGGTTACATCATCCGTATCAAAAGAAAGGGAACTTTCGTTAATTTTGAAAAACCTCAAAAAGAAAAAAAGGAAACTTTCAAAATAGAGAGAAAGACGATCGCTTTCATCGTCCCGGACATCGAAGATACTTTCATTTCTGAAATATACCAGGGGATTCAAAAACTGTCTATTGAAAATGGATACCAAGTGGTCATTTTTAGTTCCGACAAAAATATAGAAAAGGAAGTTGCCAATATTGAATTGCTGGAAGAAAGTAATATCGAAGGAGCGATTATATTTCCTTACTGGGGAAGATTTAATGCCTCGCAAATCCTTGGATTAAAAAAGAGAAGTTTTCCCTTCGTTCTCATTGACAGATACTTCAGAGATATAGAGACAGATACGGTTATTGTTGACAATTACAAGGGAGCCTATCAAGCCGTTAAACACCTTATTGATTTAGGCCATAAAAAGATTGCACATATTATGGGAGTAGATTGTACAGCAAACGAAGATAGATTTGAAGGATACCGTGCTGCTTTAAACCGGGCGAATATCTCCTACAATCCTTCATTGGTGAAGAAAATTAAGCCTTTTGAAACAGAAGGAAGTCTCAGATTTGAGCCGGATGATATCGGAGGATACAAGCAAGCCCTGGCTCTTTTATCCCGGAAGGGAAGACCGACCGCCATTTTTACCGGGAACGACCATATCGCTCTGGCTTGCTATAACCTCATTAAAGAACTGGGGCTGAAAGTGCCTGATGATGTAGCCCTTGTTAGTTTTGATGATTTGAAATTCTCTTCCCATCTGGAAGTTCCTTTAACAACGGTCAGGCAGCCAAAATATGAAATTGGAAAGAAAGCCTGCGAGATTCTAATTAAAAAAATCAAGGGGCAAAGAGTAAAGGATAAAGTTGAGCAGGTGATTTTACCGACAGAATTGATTGTCAGAGAGTCCTCTGGCAATAACAAGCAATTTAAGTTACACCCCCACCTATCTCCTCCCCCATCAATGAGGAGGATTTAGATCTTTTGTTTCCTCCCCCCTTGAGGGGGAGGATTAAAGGAGGGGGGATAAGAAAATATGCATAAAATAGGAATAGGGGTGATAGGGTGTGGAAGCATTGCCGAACTGGCCCATTTCCCATCTATAAAGCAATCGGAAAATGTAGAACTTACGGCAGTCTGTGATATAGATGAGGAAACGGCAAAAAGAGCAAAAGAAAAATGGGAGGCAAGAGCCTGGTATACCGATTATGAAAAGATGCTTAAAGAGGATAATCTAAAAGCAGTAATTATTGCTTCTCCGCCAAAATTCCACTGCCAGCAGGCAATTGCTTGCGCTGAAAGGGGCTTACACCTTCTTATAGAAAAACCGCTTGCGGTAACAAACAAAGAAGCCTGGGATATAGTTGATGCGGCCAGAGAAAACAAAGTAAGACTGATGGTTGGCTGTGACCGACGTTTCTGGCCCCAGAACCAGTGGGCAAAGGAATTAATTGAAGAAGGGGTTATTGGCAAAGTGATGATGGGCAGAGCCACGATGCACGAACATGTTAAGTTTTATCAGGATAATATTGCTTTCACCGACTTCAGGCTTCATCCCGAAATTGCTGGAGGAAGTGCAGTTGCCGATACCGGGGCACATGCAATTGACCTTCTCATCTGGCTCATTGGTTCTCCGGTAAAGCGCGTTACGGGGATTGCCGATAGAAGAGTCTTGAATGAAGAACGCTGGGGCAAATGTGATGATACGGCAGTAATTATGATGGAGCATGAAAATAAGGCACTTAGTTATGTGAGTTGCAATAGATTCAGTCCGGTTGTCTCTCAATTCACCGAACTTTATGGCAATGAAGGGACAATCTTTACAACTTCAGATGCTCAAAATCCATATCAAACTGCCCCTTTAGCAGTTTATACTACCAAGGATTATGAGTATGAGCAACTACCGGAGATAATCCGCAAGTATCGCTGGCCGCAAATATTCTGGGCAGAGGATTTAATTACCCATCCGGTAAAGAAGCGATGGGTAAGCATCTATCCACCCCGAGAGCCAAATAACTATTACTATCTCTGCCAGCATTTTATTGATTGTATTGTCAATGACAAAGAGCCTTTAACAAAAGGAGAAGACGGTGCTCGTGCAGTAGAGGTAATGTGTGCGGTATTCAAGTCTATGGAAACAAAGGGTTGGGTCGATTTACCCCTTAAGGAAGAGGTGATACCACCGTATTATCAGCCAAATTCCCTCTCCACCAGTGGGAGAGGTTAGGTGAGGGGAAAGGAGTTTTGAAAAAATGTCAGAAATTAAAGTTGCCATTGCAGGGGTTGGAAATTGCACAAATTCTTTAGTGCAAGGAAGATTCTATTATGAGGACAAAGAGCAAACGCTGAAGAATAAAACTACATTTCCCCCCTCCCTTGATGGGAGGGGTAGAGGGGAGGGTGAAAGAGAAATTATTCCTGGCTTAATGCATCCCGTACTGGGGGGATATAAGGTAACTGATATCGTTCCCGTCGTTGCCTTCGATGTAGATAAAAGAAAGGTAGGCAAGGACCTCTCGGAAGCAATCTGGGCTTCTCCAAACTGCACAAAAAAGTTTTCCGAAGTCCCTCATCTTGGAGTAAAGGTTTTGATGGGGCCGGTCTTAGACGGAGTGACCGAGCATTTAAAAAGATATGTTGAGGTCTCTTCCGAAAAAGAGATTGACAATGTTGACAAGGTCGCCCAGATTCTGAAAGATAATAGAGCCGATGCTCTTGTGATTAACCTTCCTACGGCGAGCGAAAAAGCGGCCTGGTTCTATGCTGAAGCTGCTTTTAAAGCAAAAGCAGGAATAGTTAATGGTATCCCGGTTTTAATTGCCAATGACAAAGTTTTTGCTAAAAAAGCAGAAAAGAATAAGGTCCCCATAGTAGGAGATGACTACAAGAGTCAACTTGGGGGAACTATTCTTGATAGGGACTTACTTAATCTTTGTATCCAGAGAGGGATAAAGATTACCAAATCATATCAACTTAACTACGGAGGGAATACCGACTTCTGGAACCTGACCGATTACAGTAGAGGAAAAACTAAGCATGCCTCCAAGAAAAGAGGAGTAGATAGCGTAATGACCTATCCAGCACCATTCTCGGTTAATGTTTCCCATTTGGAAGTGCTTAATGATGATAAGATTTGCCGCATTGAGATCTGGGGAGAAAACTTTGGCGGAACACCGATAAAATTAGAAGCAAAACTTCACGTTGTAGACAGTCCTAATTCTGCTGGGGTAATGGTAGATGCAATAAGATGCTGTAAGTTAGCTCTTGATCGGGGAATAGGTGGGGTATTAGAGAGTGCATCTTCCTACCTGATGAAAAGCACTCCAAAGCAATATTCTTCAGAGGAAAGAGCCAGAAAAGCAATGGATGAGTGGATTAAAGGTAAAAGGGGGGAATAAAATGGGATTAAATGAGTTTTTTGAATTCTTCTATTGTAAGATTAGCGGTGCGGAGGATTGATTTCAATGTTCTGCGGAGCACATTTACAATTTCCTGACCGGATAAGAGAGGAAGCTTCTCGGTCATATATCAACAGCAATTTCAGCAAGTTGTGTCTTATCTTCCGGAATTTCCCTATTATCTTCTTTATAACACTCAAGGCAAAGTTCGATCGCTTCCTTTATATTTTTCGTCGCTTCCTCAATTGTTTTACCTTGAGAAATACAACCAGGAATTGCGGGACACTCGGCGACAATATATCCATCTTCTCCTTTTACAAAAAATACTTTATAATTCATTTTTCCCTCACCTCTCTTTTAAATAATACCACAAAACAAAGAAAAGTCAATACCAGCGAGAAACTGAGGATTGGAGGTAATTTAATTTTAACCTAAACTGTGTTAGATTTAGTAATAATTGGGAATTTATTGAAGGAAAAGATTATCTTTCCTGATGGGAAAGAGATCGGTCCAGTATTGGGAAGTCCGGCTGCTTATGCTTCAGTAGCGGCAGCTAATTTAGGCCTTAACACAGGTCTTGTCACCCAGATAGGGAAAGATATGCCAGAAGAGTTACTTAAAGTATTTAAAGAAACAGGAGTTGATACTGAGGGGATAAGAATAAGCGATAATACTACTACCAATCTTCTCATTTACGAAAAATCAGGAAAGAAGAGATTGAAGTTTTTGAAGAAGGCAGAAGATATTTCTTTTGAGGATATACCCGAGAAATATTTAGATGCAAATTTTTTCTTGATTGCTCCTATAGATTGCGAAGTCCATGAAAGTTTGATAAAATCTCTTTATCAGAAAGGCAAACGATTATCAATGGAATTAAGTGGTTTCGGTGGAGCGTCTTCAAGTAAAAATAGAAAAACAAAAAGAGAAAAAATAGAATTTCTTAAGAGAATAACTCAATACTTTGAGATAGTGAAAGGCGGAAAAGAAGACTATCAATGCCTATTCTCTTCTCCCTTGATGGGAAAGGGTAGAGGTGAGGGTGAAGAAAGAGAGATAGCAAAAAAGTTTCTTGAATGGGGAGCAAAGGTGTCCATTATCACTTTAGGGGAGGAAGGGGCTTTGGTGATGAACAGAGAAAAACCTTTCCGGATACCCGTATTTCCAACCGAAGTTGTTGATTGCACTGGAGCCGGAGATGTCTGGCATGCCGGGTTTCTTTATAAATATATAAAAGAAGAACAAAGGGCATCAAAGGTAGCAACTTGTAGGGGTCGGATTAATCCGACCCGCGGGCTTGATGAATCAAGCCCCTACAGAAGAAGATTCAAATGCCTACACAATATAAAGAAAATATCTACAAAATAAAATCTGTCTTTTTTCCATTTAAAAAAGTAGC
>DAOWFY010000088.1 GCA_030637775.1 bacterium
ATTCCTCTTTTTGACCAACATCTGGAAGGCGCAGAACAGAAGCAAAATTCCAAAAAGTCGCTTGAGCCAGAGATTGGAGATTAGGGTGGTAGAAAATCCGCCTAACTGCGCTCCCGCCATTCCCGCTACTCCTAAAACAAGACCTAATTTCAAATTAACCTGGCCTTTCTGGCGATGAGTAAGAAGGCCGGAAAGACTGGCAAAGAGCATGATAAAGAGGCTTGTTCCTATTGCCTCTTTCATCGTAAGAGAAAAAATGTAGACAAGAGCAGGAACAATGACTACTCCTCCTCCGATCCCTAAGAGGCCGGAAAGAAAGCCCATCACAATACCCGCAATCAATCCATTTATCCAGAGCATCTCTATTGGCGACCAACAGGCATCAGGTAAAGGACCTCTTCCTTCAGCCTTAAAAGTTTCTTTACCGCCGCATCATTGAAGGCGCCAACGGCAACGGTGGCCAGGTCCATTGCTTCTGCTTGAAGATAGATATTTTCCCCAATATGACCTATCTCCATATTCACATAACGGATTCCCCTTTTCCCATATCTGCCCGTGGTGCGTTGAAAAACTGCGGCAAGGACAATGGTTATCGGAGCCTCCCTTATCATTCCCTGTCCTAAGGCAGCAGAGGCTAACTGCCGGCGAAGATCTCCCCCCATCCCGTCCACCGGACGGGAACCCTCCATTACTTTAATTAAACTGTGGGAAGAGGGAAGATAATGGTAGAGCCCTGAGTCTAACTTTTCCACCCTACCGACAAGAAGATAGGTTTCTATGGGATAGGTAGCACCTGCCGAGGGAGCGGCTCTGCCTCCCCATTTTGCGGTGATGCCAGAGGCTGCCCAGAGAAGTTGTCCTACCTCTTTCAAACTTAAAGGCTCATCCTTATATTCTCTTCTTGACCTCCTTTTACTTATCGTCTCTTCTACAGAAATGGTGCCCTTAACTTTAGGTGAGGGAAGTTTAATTTCTTTATTCACGGGATTTCCCCTCCTTTCATTATGGATCATTGGCACAAATCTCACGGGAATAATTGATTGTTCCTGAATTTTCCCTTTTCTCTTGGTAAGTAACTTTAATTCTTGATAATATTCCCCTACCGGGATGACCATTCTTCCTCCCTCAGCAAGTTGCTCAATAAGAGGCTTGGGAATATAGGGAGGAGCGCAGGTAACAATAATCCCATCAAAGGGAGCAAACTCCTCCCAACCAAGATAGCCATCCCCACACTTTACCTTAATGTTTTTATAACCTAAATCTTTTAATCGAATCTTGGCGCTTTTAGCCAAGGGCTCCAGGATTTCAATCGTATATACCTCTTTTGCTAATTCCGCCAGGATTGCTGCCTGATACCCTGAGCCTGTCCCGATCTCCAAAACCATCTCATCCCCGGATAATCTCAGAAGTTCTGTCATCAGACCAACGATATATGGCTGAGAGATGGTCTGGTCTTCTCCAATCGGAAGGGGGGAATCCCTGTAGGCGAGCCTCTGGTATTCCTGGGGAACAAACCGATGCCGCTCTACCCTTCTCATTACCGCAAGTACTCTTTTATCCTTTACTCCTCTTGCCTCAATCTGCTCGGTCACCATCTTCTCACGCAGCTGGATAAAACTAACCTTTTGCTCCTTTTCGGAAGATAGGCTCTGGCAACCAAGAAGGATCAAAGCAATTAAAATGACTATCTCCTTTTTCATCTCAACTCCTTTTTAAGAATTTTTCCGGTTATCGTTTTGGGTAAAGAGGCCTTAAAGATAATTCTTCTTGGTACCTTATAGGAGGCAATACTTTCCCTGCAAAAGCTCAGCAATTCCTTCTCCGTTGTCTTTTCTCCTTCTTTTAAGGCAACATAGGCAACCGGCACCTCTCCCTTTTCTTCATCCTTGACACCAATTACCGCTACCTCGGCAACCGCGGGATGATGGTAAAAGACCTCCTCTACCTCCCGGGGATAGACATTTAAACCGCGCACATTAACCATATCCTTCTTTCTATCCACAATATAGATATACCCATCCCGATCAATCTTTGCCAAGTCTCCCGTGGCCAACCAGCCCTCACTCAGCACCTCTTTTGTCTCCTCAGGTTGGTTATAGTATCCCTTCATTACATTTGCTCCCTTCACCAGTAACTCCCCCACCTCCCCGGTTAAAAGCCTCCTCCCGTTCTTGTCCACAACCTTTACCTCTATCTCCGGGAGAGGAAGACCAACGGAACCAGGTTTACGAATGCCTTTTAAGGGGTTGAAAGAAACTACCGGCGAGGCTTCGGTAAGGCCGTATCCCTCTAAAAGAGGAAGACGGAATTCCTTTTCAAATCTGGCCAGTACCTCAACCGGAAGGCTCGCTGCTCCCGAGATGCAGAAGTGCAAAGGGTTCAAAAATCTAAAGAGAAAAAAGAGGCGAGGAAGATTAAAGTCAGCCAGGAGATTGTAAAGAGCAGGAATACCAACCAGGACCGTCACTCTATTGACTAAGATGCACCTTATAACCTTTTTAAATGGTCTCACTGAAGCAACAATGGTAACCCTTCCTCCTACGGATAAAGGTATTAAAATACAGACGGTGAAGGTAAAGGAATGAAACATCGGAAGAAGACAGATGAAATTATCCCTTTTGCTTATTCTAATTGCTCTTGCGCAGGAGAGAGCATTGGAAAGTAGATTTTGGTGAGTAAGCATTACCCCCTTAGGATGGCCAGTGGTGCCAGAGGTATAAAGAAGAAAGGCTACCTCCTCCGGGAGAAGAACCGGTCCCGACTTCAAAGGCAAAGAAGCCAATAGTTCCTCAAAACTGACTGTTCCCGAAATTGTCTTGCCTACAATAATAATCTTTTCTAAAGATTTTACCCGGATACGCAGTTGATTCACCATTTCCAAAAAATCAGAGGAGGTGATCAGGAATTTTACTCCGGCATCCTCCAAAATGTACCTTAGTTCTTCCGTCTTCAAAAAGGAATTGAGGGGAAGAGTGACCGCCCCTGTCTTTAAAATACCAAAATAGGAAAAAACATACTCGGGAGAATTGGAAAGAAGGATGCCAATTTTTTCCCCGGGTTTTATTCCCAAATTCAGCAGCCCGGTAGCCAATCTACTCACCGCCTCAGTTAACTTTCGGTAGTTAATCCTTCTCCTTTCAAAGATGAGAGCAACCCTGTCAGAATACCTCCGGGCACTTTCCTCCAGCATCTCAATCAGGTTCATCATATCAATAAAAGAGTTTTAATTTCATTATGAGAAAATGGAAGAGAAATCCTTCCTTGAGAAATCTTTAACTTTTTTAAAGCTTTCTCCATCAAATCTGTCTCTTCAACAGAAGAAACAGGTAGATTTAAGGCGATCTTTCCTTTAGTTTCCCTTCCCTGACTTTCATAGATTCTAACAATTAACCCTTTTCCGCTTTCTGATTTCTTTAAAGCAGAAACTATCAGATTGGCTGGTTCTATCTGAAGGAAGGAAGAGGATGAGGGTAACATGCCTTTCGGATTAGGATTTTTTACCAGATAAGGGATTAGGGGGAAATTTAATCCATCGGCATAATTTACAGTTCTCCCTCTCTTCCAGTCTCCGGAATGGGGGAGAAGGGAATAACAAAACCTGTTTATTCCAACATCAGGAGTCGGATCTGGCTCATAGGGACTGCGCAGAAGAGTCAGCCTAATTTGATTTCCACATACATCATACCCATGCTTGGAGTCATTGAGGAGGCTCACTCCATACCCTTTTTGCGAGAGGTCAGCCCATTTTAGAGCAGGCATCTCTCTACCATTGTTAGGACGGTAAATATAGCCAAAGGGAATCTCAAAGCAGGCTTCTCTAGCGGAAATATTTAAGGGAAAGGAAACTTTAAGCATCGGAGCATCAGAATTTTTTGTTCCTCTTTCCTGCCAATTTACAGTAGTAAAGAAATCAATGCGGGGTATCTCGCGATAGAGAATAATTTCTTGAAGGATAGGGGATTGATTGAACTTATGCTCTACCTTAAGGACGCTGCGGATAGCCCCCTCCTCCGAAACCTTCACCTTTGCTCCAGAGATAAGGTTTACCGTCTTGCTGATGGGACCAATATTCCAGGCAGACATCGGATGGGGCTTTTCAAAGAGAATCTGGAAGAGATTACCGGGAGGGAAAAGAGTTCCTCCACCTCCCATACGTTCCTGGACATTAATCAATTCTTTCCTGGTCGTCTTGTCGAAAAGATAAGAAATGCATCCAGAATTCCGGGCAACGAGAAGGGAGAAAAATTCATTCTCCATCCTATAAAAAGAGCCTTCCTCAACAATAGAGAGGGGTTTGGGGTTCGCAACATCTCTACTTTTAGAGGAACGGAGGTAATAAGTGCAGTATCCAAAAGATGGAACATTACCGATAAAAATGAGGGTGTTCTTATTTAGCTGGGAGGGGATAAAGTTCCCTTTTTCGTCATAGAGAGAAAAATTTTTAAAAGAAGAAATCTTTACCTTTACGATATCCTTTCTCTGCCAGGAAAGGGGGTTGAAGACAATTATCGGAATCCCTTGTTTTTTTTGGATAGAGACTTCCGTAGAAATGCTCCGGAGAGCTTTGCCCAAATGGGATTGGCATATCTTCTTTGTCCCCTTAAAGAGACGATGAGAGTATTCATAGGCGGGATGAATGGCTGAACCATCAAGGAGGTCATGAAATTGATTAAATGATGCATTTCTCCAGGCAGTTTCAAACTCCTCTCCGGGATAGGAAGGACCATAAAAAGAGGCGATGGTAGAGAAGATCTCCGCTGCCGATAAAAGAGTTTCGGCTCTGCGGTTCATTAACTTAATGTCGCTGTGTGTAGTGTAACAACCTTCAAATATTGGGTTAAGTTCATTTTTTACTACAGGATAATCCGACGAAATCGTTGCGGCTTTGAAGAAATTTTCGCTCTTGTCGAATTTAAGATTAGGGAAAAGTGGTCTTTTTTGTAATCTGGCCGCCATCTCTAAATCTCTTCGGGTAGGACCACCTCCATGATTTCCTATTCCATAGACTATTAGATGATGATTAGAGCCAGATCTTTCCCTGGTCTGGATTAACTCAGAACAAAGACCGGGACCGATACTATTGTTGTAGGTTTCTCCGCTATTAAAGGCAAGGACGCTTGAGCCATCCGGTGCTCCCCACCAGAAAAGCGGATAGCGAAGAGGATCCCGGCAGCGACACCCATAATAGTAATCTATTCCGCTTTTCTTCAGGATTTGCGGATAGGTCCAGGGATGACCGAAGGTATCCGGACACCAGCAAATCTTGGGCTCAATACCAAATTTTTCCCTGATATATTTTTTGGCGTAAAGAATCTGGCGCACCAAAGCCTCACCCGAAGCCATATTCAAATCCCCTTCTACCCAGGTGGAGGCAGTTATCTCCCACCTTCCTTGTTTTACCCATTTCTTTGTCTCTTTAAAAAGGGAAGGATAATTTTTTTCCATCGTAGAATATAGCGTGGCCTGGCTTTGCGAGAAATGGAAATCTGGATACTCCTTCATCAAGGAATTTACGCTTTGTATTGTTCCCTTTGCCGCGATCAAAGTGGCCGGCCAGGTCCAGAGCCAGTTCATATCAAGATGGGCGTGACCAATCAGGTGAATCGTAAATTTCTTCACCTCTTTAGAGAGAGGAGAAAAAATCTTCATTGCTTTCTCAAAGGAAGAGATAAATTCTTCTATTCTTTTCTTATCCAGTAGCTCTATTTTTATCTGAGCTAAAGCCTCAGATAATAGAGCCGAGTATTGCTTGCGAAGTTTAGAATTCCATCTTAACAGAGCCCGAATAAACCTGAATTCATTAAGCAGGGTTTCCAATCGAAAGATAGTATTCTCTACTACCTGGATAGAGAGATGGCTTTTCCAAACATAACCAACACCTTTTCCCTTACCGGCTCTTATTGCTACGGTAAACTTTTCCTTTGGATTGGCTCTTTTGGTAAGAGGAAGATCAATATCGAGCCAGGACTCTTTTTTCTCTACACTTTTTCCGTTGACAAATATTTCTCCTCCGCGCGGAAAAAGAAGCTGGATGTTTATCTTAGAACCTTTGATTTTGATACCTTGAACCTCTTCCGGAACAATTATTTGATTTCTCAGCCAGGCTCCAGGAGGAAGCAAGTGTGCATTAGAAGAGGTAAGAGGAAATTTACATTTCCAATTGCTTAACTGTTGGCTTTCCTCTAAGGCCAAAAGTAAGCTATCGAGTTTTTCTTCTATAGATTTTGGTGATTTCATCTACCTTAAATTTTGGTAACTTCTTTATTTTCCCATTTACCTTCATCTTAAATCCAAAATCTTTTTTCTTAATCTTGCCAATAATAGAAATGGGGATGCCTTTTCTCTGAAAAAGCTTTATCAGTTTAGGACTCTCTTCAGGATTTAAACTAATCAATAAAGAACCGGAAGCAATAAGACCAAGAGGATCAAGACTAAATTCTTTACATAAGATCTTTGCCTCATCATAAATTTTAATCTGTTCAAAAAAAACTAAAACTCCCTTCTCCGAGGCCTGAGCGACCTCCATAATACCGGTAGATAAACCCCCTTCGGTAGGGTCATGCATCGCATTGATTCTAACAGAATTATTGGCAAGAAGGGCTTCTTTAAGAATACTGATCCCCGGTTTGATAAGAAAATTCTTTGCTCTCTCCAGAAAGGAAGAGGAAAATCTCCTCTTCAGATACTTCTCCTTCTCACGGGCAATGATCGCCGTCCCCTCAATGGCAATGCCTTTGACCAGAAGAAGATCATCATCTATCCTGCTATTGGAACTAGGGGTTATTTTATCTCTCTTGACGGTTCCAATCATCTCCCCGACCACAATTGGTCTTTTTAGACCGGAGGTAATCTCAATATGGCCCCCAATCCAGAGAATACCCAAATCCTGACAGACTTGGGAAATATTTTTAAAAAGGCTTTCTACATCGGCTTTGGTCGTTTTTCCTTCGGGGAGAAGGTTGGCGCTCAGGAACCATTTAGGCTCTCCACCCATCGAGGCAATGTCATTGGCATTAATAATAACACTATAGAGACCAACCTCTCCTTTGGCTAATGTAATGGGGTCGGTTGTAAGAACCAGATACTTGGCGTTTTCTTTGATGACGGCAGCATCCTCACCAATTTTAGGCGGGACAATGAGCGCTTTATTTTTTCGATAATATTTCTTGATTAATTTTGCGAGAAGTTTTGCATCAAGTTTGCCCACGGGAAAGGTCCGACCCATATTTTAATATTATCACAGGAAGAGCAATGAAGCAATATATTCCATTGACAGAAGGGCTTAGTCTTGGTATCATCTATAAGACTATGGATATTGAGGAGAAGAAGGAAAAGGAAAGAAGGGTCAAGGAACTTTTGGAAAAGGAAGGATTGGATGCACTTCTTTTAAATAAACAGCATAACTTTGCCTGGTTTACCGGTGGCGGCAGAAACTATGTTTTTACGGGAACAGAGCGAGGAGCAGTCTGCCTTCTTCTGACAAGAAAGGAAAAGATTCTCATTGCCAACAATATCGAAGCGCCCCGAATCTTGGAGGAAGAGATAGAAAAGGATGAGTTTGATCTAAGAGAATTCGGTTGGCATCAAAATCAAAAGGAGACAATAGAAAGTTTCATTAAAGGGAAGAGGGTTGGTTCTGACGATGGGTTCCCGGGTACAATTAATATTTCTACAAAGATAGACTCCCTTCGTTGCTCCCTGACCTCTTCAGAGGTTGAAAGGTACCGCCAATTAGGCAAGACTCTTTCTATTAAAGTAGAAAAAGTCTGCCAGGAAATTAAATCGGGTGACAAAGAGAATGAAATTGCCGGCAGAACTTCCGATGCTTTACTTTCCGAAGGGATTTTGCCAATTGTCCTTCTCATCGCTGCAGACGAGAGAATAGAGAAATTCCGCCATCCCCTCCCCACAGATAAGAAAATAGCTAAATATGTTATGGTTGTGGTCTGCGGGAGAAAATGGGGTCTGATTGTTTCCTTAACGCGCCTGGTCTATTTTGGAAAGGTTCCTTTAGAATTGAGAAAAAAACATGAGGCGGTAACCAGGATCGATACGGTTCTTATTGCCAACACTCTTCCCGGGAAACCATTTGCCGAAATATTACAGAAAGGGATCCAGACCTACCAGGAAACTGGATTTCCCCAGGAGTGGCAAAACCATCATCAAGGTGGTCCTACCGGCTATCAGCCTCGAGATTATAAGGTTACCCTAAAGGAGAAAAGAAAGGTTGAACCATCTCAGGCGGTAGCCTGGAATCCTTCGATCAGGGGAACGAAGTCAGAAGATACCATCATTGCCCTTCCTGCTGGCCCAGAGATTATCTCTTCTACCAGCTCCTGGCCTAAGCTAAAGGTTTCCTATCAAGAAAAGACCTGGGAGAGACCGGACATCCTGGAGAAATGACAAATGGAAAAGATATTTGTCGAGACAACCTCCCATACAGAATTTTTAGAGATTACTTCCGAGGTTGAGAAGATTGTGAAGAATTCCAAAGTAAAGGATGGAATCTGCTTCCTTTATGTCCCCCACACAACCGCTTCCCTCTTTATCAATGAGAATGCCGATCCTTCCGTAAGAAAGGATATAGAAAACTATCTTTTGAAATTGATTCCCGAGAAGGGGAATTACCAACACTTAGAAGGCAATAGCGCATCCCATATAAGGTCCACTCTTCTCGGTTCCTCTCTCTCTATTCCTCTTGAAAATGGCAGCCTCCTTTTAGGTACCTGGCAGGGTATTTACTTTGCTGAATTTGATGGACCAAGAAGAAGAGAGGTCTGGGTAAAGATAATTAAAGATTAATCCAACCCCATTCTCTTCGTATTTTCCAAACTGATCTTTAAGCTCTCTATCGGGGGTCGCTGGCATATATCCTGCTCCACCAAATACCACCTCGTTTTTGCCTCTCGGGCCGCTTTGATAATGGCCTCCCAGTTTAGATTCCCCTCTCCTACTTCCATCATCATCTGTTTATTGTCCTTTATCCCCATATCTTTAAGATGCAAAATAGGGAGTCTTCCTTTTAGTTTAAGACACCATTCTGCCGGGTCCCCTCCGCCGTATTGCACCCAGTAAGTATCTATTTCAGCCTGGAGATATTCTGGGCTGCTTTCCCCATAAAGAATCTCCAGCCCAGTTTTATCTTCGTATTTCTCAAGTTCTATACCATGATTATGATAGGCAAGAGAAAGGTCGTTTTCTGCAAAAATCTTACCCACCCGGGTTAACTCAAGAGCGACCTTCTTATAACCTTCTTTATTGTGAAGTTCTTGAGGTAATCCCGGACAGACAACGATTGGCGCCCCCAATATTTTGTGCTCCTCGATAACCTTTTGGGGTTCCTTAATTATTTTTTCGTATCCGGTATGGGTGGAACAGGGGTATAACCCTTCTCCATCCAAAATCCTTTTTAACTCCTTTGGCTCTATCGGTCCCAGTCCGGAAATCTGAACTACGCGATAGCCTATTTTTCTAACCTCTTTCAGGGTTTTAGCTATTTCTGCAGGAGTCTTTAAGTACTCCCTTAAAGTATACAACTGCGCACCAATTACACTCTTTTCCACATTATCCTCCTTTTTTAACCACAATTAAAAATAATATTCACCACAGAGTTCATAGAGAATTCCTTCACCAAGGCGAGGAAGTTTCCTGGAAGCGTGCCTTGTTAGCGACGAGCGGGCACGGTGTCCGAAGGATGAGCGAGGAGCAACGAGAGTGCAGTTTGCCTCGCTGGGGCAAACAAACGTGCCGCTGAAGGAAACTACCGAGCC
>DAOWFY010000161.1 GCA_030637775.1 bacterium
ATCCTCCAGAATTCTCTCTTTGAAATGATGAAACTTCTGAACAACAACACCGGATTCGGGTGACATCAATTGTTTTATTTCCTTTAAAAAACCTCGAAAGACAATCCCGATCCTTAAAATTTTAATTCCTCCGGCGGTGGAGGAGGAACTGCCTCCAATTCCCATCGCGATAATCACTCCCAGAAGGGCAAATGGACCCCATCCGCTAATAAATTGCTCCTTATAGATTGTCATATAACCGGTGCCGGAATGGCCGGAGATGAGTTGATAGAAACCTCTACGAAAGAGAGCGACATTCTCGGTATAGAAAGCGGTTTTTGTCAATCCCAGCACCACCAAAGTAAAGGTAGCGGCTACTGTAATGGAAAAGGTAATGGTCTCAATATTGCGATAGATTTCTCTCCGGTTGCCTGTCCAGAGCGCATAATGAAGACCAAAATTAAGGGAACCAATGAC
Source organism: bacterium (assembly GCA_030637775.1). Taxonomy (GTDB): domain Bacteria; phylum Ratteibacteria; class UBA8468; order UBA8468; family UBA8468; genus DAOVGU01. The sequence continues at coordinate 457 of DAOWFY010000161.1, forward strand.
AAAGAGAACAATGGTAATCACCTCGATCAAAGAACTGTGATAGTAGAGAATATTCTGGGACTGAGGAGCAAACCCACCGGTATCCCAACCCGCCATAAAGATCCAGAGTCCATGCAGAAATGAGCGGATTGGTGGCATCCCTTCAAAAATTCCCACCCCGGTGAGAAGGGAAGTTCCCAAGATAAGCCAGACAAAACTTACCAGCCAGATAAAACGGGCGGTCTGAATGACGTTGGGAAGAATCTTCTCTTCCCTTGCCTCTCCAACATAGATGCTGAAAGCACCTCCTATCCCCCGGACAAAGAAGGTCAGGGCAATTACCACTATCCCCTGACCTCCCACAAACATCATCAAGTGCCTCCACATATTATGGCTGTAAGAGAGATGGTCAAGGTCACGAATAAGGGTAAGACCGCAGGTAGCAAATCCGCTCATCGCATCAAAACAGGCATCAAGGAAATTAGCAAAGTGACCGGAAAGATAAAGAGGAATTGCCCCTAAGAGCATCGCAAATAGCCAGGAAAGGGAAGCAACGACCATACCCTGGGTCCAATTTATCTCCTTGGAACGGGGAATAAGGGAAAGGAGAAAATAACCGATAGTAAATGAAATAAGGGAGGCTAAAAGGAAGTCAAGGCCAGGATTCCACTCCTTAAAGCAAAAAGCAACCAGGAGAGGAATAAACATTAAGATTCCAAGCCCAATGATTAATTTGCCAAGATAGTAGCCGATGACCTTAAGATCTTCAATTCTTGGTCGGAGAATCATTGAAAAATCCTGATAAATAAGAGAAGGAGAAAGGTAAGTGCGATAAGGATGAGGGGATAGGTAACTTCTGTCAGGATTCCTAAGATTGCTTTTCCTGTGATTCTGGGTAATTTAAAGATAGTCTTAGCCATCATTTCTTTTCTAAGGGACCAAGGAGGGCATGCAGCAACTCCTGCTCCTTCTCAATGGAGGTTAGGGCAATGACCTCATCCTGTGGTTGCAAAACTGTATCACTCCTGGGAATTAAAACCTGCATTCCTCTGATGACAGAGACGAGTACGGCATCATTGGGAAGATTAAGGCTCTTTACCTCTTTATTGATTATCGGGGAATCATCGGGCAAATCAACCCTTACTAAAGCAAGCTTACCTCTCCTGAAGGTCGCTAAATTGACAAAATCGTCTAAGGAGACCTCCTGTTCGATAATCTTGGCAATGATTCCCGTACTGTTCACCGGGACATCAACACCCAATTCATTAAAAATATGTTCATTTTTGGAATCATTTACTAAAGCAACGGTGCGGGAGAGATGGAATGTTTCCTTTGCCAATTGGCAGATAACAAGATTATCCTCATCGCTTTCAGTAACGGCGGCAACAACGTCAGCCCGCTCTGCTCCCGCAGCCTCTAAAGAAGAAAGACTACACCAATCACCATTAATCACCAAGATATCGAGCTCCTTAGTAATAAGTTTACAGGTCTCCTTATCCTTCTCAATGAGACTGACCGTATGTTTGTCCTGACGAAGTTTCTTGGTATATGTCCCTACCTCGGCGTATCGGGCAGAATAGATATGGCTTTGGGTATGGGGCTGGCGGTAACATTCGTCGTAACTCTCAGCGGCACGCTCACCTGGCTGCTCGACCATTTAATTTTGATACCGATGAATCTGGAAGTTACACGATATGTCTGTTTCATATTGGTTATTGCC
>DAOWFY010000071.1 GCA_030637775.1 bacterium
ACCTATGGGTACGGAAAGTTAACCCTTGTTGAAGAAGAAACGGAACCAGAACCAAGTAGTGGAAATGGCGGAGGAGGAGGTTGCTTTATTGCTACCGCGGCCTTTGGAACACCACTGGCCGAAGAGGTAATTGCTTTAAAGAAATTCAGGGACCAGCACCTTCTAAGCAGTCCCTGGGGAAGAATATTTGTGAGAGCCTACTATAAGTTTTCTCCCCAAATAGCTAACTTTATCCGCAACAAACCCCTCATCAAGTACATGGTGAGACTTCAATTAAGCCCCCTAATCTGGCTCAGCAGGAAAATAACCACAGATTAAAGTAGTGGCAGAGTTTACTCTGCTTATGTCGAGCAAGCTCGACCACTACATCGCTAATAAAGGTAGCAAAAATGAATGGATAAATCCCTTTATCTTATTGATGGAAATAATCTCATCTATCGTTCCTATTATGCGTTGGGTCCACTTTCCACCTCTTCCGGTCAACCGACAAATGCCGCTCTCGGCTTTACGACCACTCTGCTTAAACTAATCCGGGAGAAAAGTCCTTCCTATTTGGCAGTTGCCTTTGACCTTAAAGGGCCTACATTTCGCCATAAACTTTTTCAGGATTATAAGATTCAGCGACCTCCAATGCCGGAGGATTTAGTAAGCCAGATTCCGATCATCAAGGAGATAGTCAAGGCTCTTCGTATCCCCATCTTGGAAAGGCAAGGATATGAGGCGGACGATGTTTTAGCCACGGTAGCAAAACGAGCAGAAAAAGAAAATCTAAATACCTTTATTATTACCGGGGATAAGGATATTCTTCAATTGGTTGATGTTAGAATCAAGGTCTACAATACCAACAAGAACCTTCTCTATGATGAAGAAAAGGTAAGGGAAAATTTTGGCATATCCCCGGAGAATATCGTTGACCTTATTGCTTTGATGGGTGACGCATCGGATAATATTCCCGGGGTCTCCGGTATTGGAGAAAAGACCGCCGTCAAATTAATTGAGAAGTTTGGTTCTCTAGAGAAGCTTTATGAAAATCTTGATAGAATAGAGGGTTCCCTCAAGGAGAAACTAAAACAAGGAAAAGAAATAGCCTTTTTAAGTAAGAGATTGGCAATACTTGATTTATCTGTACCCTTAGAGATAAAAGTTGCTGACTGTCAGATGAAGAGTCCTGATTACCAGAAATTAAGAGAAATTTTCCAGAGACTGGAGTTCAAGAGATTGGTTAAAGAGATAGAGAAGAGAGATTCTTCGGCTGTGCCTCAGAATGACACTTCGTGTCGGGTTGCTTCGCCTTCGGCTCACAATGACGAGGAAGATTTTTTGCTCTTTTCGCCGGGCAAATCTTATAAGATGTCAGAGATTTTGGGGGATTTAGAGAGCTTTAGGGCTATCTTAGAGAATCCGGACATAGAAAAGATTGGTTTTCATCTCAAGGAGAAAATAGTTCAATTTGCAAAGAGCGGAATTGAGGCAAGAGGAGAACTCTTCGATCTGGCTGTGGCGGGATATCTGTTGAATACGGGGCCAATGACTGTAGGGGTCGGATTCATCCGACCCGCGGGCTTGATAAATCAAGCCCCCACAGAATTGCGGGACTATTATGAAAGAGACCTTCAGAAGAAAAATCTTTTCTCTCTCTTTAGAGAAGTGGAGATGCCTCTCGCCAGCGTCCTAACAAAGTTGGAAATAAGGGGTATCTACATTGATCTCAATTACCTTTCCTCTTTAAGCAAAAGATTTGGAGAAAAACTGCGAGATTTAGAAAGGGAGATATATTTAGCAAGTGGAGAGGAGTTTAACATCAATTCTCCCGATCAACTGAGAAAAATTCTCTTTGAGAAATTAAAGCTACCCCCGGGCAAAAGAACAAAGAAAGGTTACTCTACCGATAGCGAGGTGTTAAAGGAACTCTCAAAGATTCACCATCTTCCCGCCACCTTATTAGAGTATCGGGAGCTTTACAAACTTAAGAGTACCTATGTTGATGCTTTACCGAAACTTATCAGCAAGAAAGATAATAGACTTCATACCACCTTTAATCAGATCGGAACGGCTACCGGAAGGCTCTCCTCTTCCAACCCGAATCTGCAGAATATCCCCATCAGAACGGAGAATGGTTCCTTAATCCGGAAAGCATTTAGGGCGGAGAAAAAAAATCTCCTCTTTTCCTTTGACTACTCCCAGATTGAATTAAGGATTCTGGGGCATCTTTCTCAAGACTCTCTCCTGATAGAAGCCTTTTTGAAGGATAAAGATATTCACGCGGAAACCGCCTCTTTAATCTTTAAGGGAGAATCATCACCCTCTCTTCTATCCCCTCCCCTCGAGGGAGGGCTCCCGTCCGGTGGACGGGATGGGGGGGAAGATAGGGGAGGGGGGATTACTCCGGAAATGCGACGGATTGGAAAAACAGTAAACTTTGCTATTGTCTATGGGATGAGTGGTTTTGGTTTAGCAAAAGAGTTGGAAATTAAGAGAAAAGAGGCAGAAGATTTTATTGCGCGCTATTTTGAAAGATATCGCCGCGTTAAGGAATATTTGGAAGAGACCTTGGAAAGAGCAAGAGAGGAAGGCTATGTCTCTACCATTCTGGGTAGACGCCGCATGATTCCCAATATTAAAAGTGAACTTCCCAATCTGCGAAAAATTGCCGAGCGCGCCGCGGTTAATATGCCGGTTCAGGGCTCGGCGGCCGATCTTTTAAAGCTCGCAATGGTAAAGATTGAGAGGGATTTGACAAAGAAAAATTTAAGGACTACAATGATTTTATCAATCCATGACGAACTTCTCTTTGAAGGGCCAGAGGAAGAGGAGCAACTTTTGACAAAGATTGTTAAGGATGATATGATAAATGCAATTCCTCTTTCCCTGCCGATTGAGGTGGAGGTGAAGAAAGGAAAGAACTGGTTGGAATTGACAAAGATAAAGGATTGAGGTACAATCAAACAGAAAAGGGGGGTGAATAAGGAAATGAGAGGAAGAAAAGGATTTACTTTGATTGAGCTTTTGGTGGTAATAGCAATTATTGCTATTTTAGCGGCGATGCTATTACCCGCATTAGCCAGAGCCCGGGAGCAGGCCAGAAGAGGAGTCTGCATCACTCGGTTAAAACAGATTGGTCTGGCATTGCATATGTTTGCCCAGGACCACGAGGAGGCTTTCCCTGCCGCAAATACTGATCATAGCGACTATACAGGTTTGGGCCAGTTGGAAGTGGTAGGCAAAGAGTATATATCTGCTCACAAAGTGTTTATTTGTCCATCCGATAGGGCTACCCTTGCATTGAGCGTAGACGCAAACTACTTTTCCTATGCCTATGATGCTGGTCTTACCGAGCAGAGTAGCTCAAGTGCCTACATCGTTAGTGACCGAACAACTCCTGATGCTTCGACAGCCTGTCCTGCATCAGTTCCTTCTGGCACCCATAAGGGAGATGGAGTTAATATTCTTTATGTGGGTGGTCAGGCGGAGTGGGTCCCCGAGGCAAGCCTCACGGATGGTGCTATGGGAGTTCTCGTAACTGCCAGCGGTAGCTAATTGCCTGATTGTTTATGCAAATAAAAATGACAGGGGGTGGAAAATGAGAAGAAAAGGTTTTACCTTAATTGAACTTTTGGTGGTAATAGCGATTATTGCTATTTTAGCGGCAATGCTATTACCTGTTTTAGCCAGAGCCAGGGAGCAGGCAAGAAGATCTGTCTGTATTTCCAACTTAAAGCAGATTGGTCTGGGGATGCATATGTACGCTCAGGATTACAATGAATGGTTCCCCACATCCGGTGGTGGAGCTCATGCTGTAGCTTATTCTTTCAGATGTCTGGCTCGATACGTTACGGCACCCAAGACTTTTATCTGTCCGAGTGCCGCTGATACAGCAGCCGATAGTGTTGACGAACTCACCGGGACAAGTGTATCCTATGCTTACAATTATGGCTTGAGTGAGCAAACTTCAACCGATAACGTACTGGTAATAGACCAGCCCGACGAAGGTGCTGAGAGCAATACGCAAGTAAAAGCACTAACTCCAGATCTGCAGACTACATCTAACCATGGTCGGGCTGGGGTTAATGCTCTCTATGTTGATGGTCATGTAAAATGGGTAGAGTCCACATCAACCTTCAATATTCCTACATCTGGTGGAGAGACCGCCGATGTGCCCAATCTTGCTAATGCCGAGTTTGTGAACCCTGATAAGACACCTTAAAGGCTGTGGTAGGAACAGAAGTAAAGATAAAAAAACGCCGGGGAAAAATCTTCGGCGTTTTTTTATTTGACATTTGTGGTAAAATGTTTTTATGTCAAAAATCAGAAGAGTCCTTTTATATTCCTTTCTTCTTCTTTCCCCTTTAGCCTTTTCTAAATTTACCTATAACTATACAATTTTTAAACTGATTTTGCCCCAGATTTTTTTTCTTTTTATTGCTTTAACATTTCTTATTGAAAAGAAAATTTTTTACTATCATAAGCCTTTAACCATTGTTCTTTCTCTTTATCTCCTCTTCAATCTCCTCTCTTTTCTTGTTAATCCCTTTCATCATCTTAGTTACCCCCACATAATGCAATTATTAACCTATTTTTCCATCTTCCTCATCACGGTTAATTTAAAGAAGGATAAAAGGCTCTTCTTTTTTTTATTTGTTTCCGGGGCTCTTCTTTCTCTCTGGGCAATCAGTGATTTTTTGAAATTTCATCTGGTTAATGCCGGTTTTGGCAATAAGAATTTTTTTGCCGGCTATATCATCTTTCTTATTCCCCTTTCATTAAGTTTTGTCATCATTCACCCCCACCTATCTCCTCCCCCCTCAAGGGGGAGGATTTACCATAAAATCATTTTTCTTTCTCTATTTCTCCTCTATTCCTTTGCCCTTCTTCTCACAAAGTCACAAGCAGCCTATTTAGCAACAATCGGTGCCATCCTCTTTCTTTTTGCTGTAAACTCAACCAATAGAAAAATACTTTTGCTTAAAACATCCTTTATTCTATTTTTCTTATTTCTTATCTCTATATTCTCTCATTTCTATTTTGTTAATAGAATCACGGAAAATGTTAGATTGCTTGTCTGGAGAGGAACAATAGATATGATTAAGGTTCATCCTTTATTGGGCTCTGGGCCGGGAACCTTTACTATTCATTATCCAAATTACAGGATACCGGAATACTTTCTGCAAAAAGCGGTTGCTCCCATCACCGCCCATGCTCACAATGAATATTTGGAGATTCTTTCCGAAACCGGAATTTTTGGTCTCCTTCTTTTTCTTGGTTTTATTTTTCTTTTTTTTAAGGAGGCATGGAAAACCTTTCCCCCTCCCCTAATTTCCCCTCCCTCGAGGGAGGGGAAATTAGGGGAGGGGGAAAG
>DAOWFY010000103.1 GCA_030637775.1 bacterium
CAATCCGAGACTATGGCGGGTTGGATTATCTTATCTATCCCTTGGTCTTGTTAGCTTTGGATTTGTCTATTGGGTTCCAACCTATATGTATGAGGTTCAAGGAGTCAGTATCGCCAATGCGGCTACCAAGAGCATCCTATTTCCTCTGGCGGGGGCAGCCGGCGCATTAACCGCGGGCTGGGCGACAGATAAGTTCTTCGCATCCAGAAGAACACCGATAATTGTTCTTATGGCCGTTTTGGCCGGTATCTTCATCTTGCTTTATCCAAGGATTCCGGTTGGAAATAATTTTTTAAGCCTACTCTGTCTGGCCATCATAGGCTTTATGGCCTTCGGAGCTCATACCACAATGGTAACCGTTATTCCTATGGATTATGGAACAAGGAAGGCTGCGGCCTCTGCTGCGGGATTTATTGATGCATTGGGTTATGTAGGAGCAACTATCGCTGGGGTAGGGACGGGTTGGTTGGTGGATAATTACGGTTGGAATCCTGCGTTTTATTTTTGGGCCGCTGCTGCTTTCATTGCCCCCCTCCCAATGTTGCGGTTATGGAAATACAGCCCGCCTAAGACCAAATATATGTGACACAGTTATTCTATTTCTAATCTTATTTTTCCTCCGAGCCGAGTAATGAATCTTCTTAAAGTATTGAGGGAAATATTTTCTCCGCCTTTTTCAATTCGAGAGACCATCTGTTGAGAAATATTTAGTTTTTTTGCTAAATCAATCTGGGTCATACTTTTTTGTAGTCGTAGTCTTTTAACCTGACTTCCTATCTCCTCGAAAAGGGTATCCGGTCTTTTTTGCTCCCTTAATTTAATTGATACCCCTTTTTTCTTTAATTTCTCTAAAACTGTCTCATAGATAGCCTGCCAGAACTCAATACGAGGATTATTCCAGGAATCCTTGCGCATCCTCCTCTTTATCCTTGGCCAGAAACGGCAGAAATTAAGAGGAGAAATATATTCCTTCAAAACCTCAGAAGGAGAATTCTTACGTGCCAAGAGTAAAGATACAAGAGGAATAAATTGATTATCCTCCGGGTTGGATAAGATATGCTTGACTTTATAGTCAGAAATCTTTCTGTCCCATAGCCAATCTCTCTTCATATAAAATCAACCTCTCTCCTAATTAATTTATCAATCTCCTTTTTAAAATGTCGTTCTATATTCTGATAATCAGGTTTTCTCTTTGTTTTTAAATCTAATAGACTACTTTTCATTGCGAATCTATCATAAGTGCGGAACCATCTGATTAGCCCTTCTCGTCTAACCTGGTCGCAGTAGTGAAAGGCAAAATCTGACAAAGGTGTGCAGGTCTGAGATAGAAAGAAGAGGTCATAGAAATCCTTCGGTTCCTGACGGCCAGTAATAATCTTACGACCAATAATATTTCTCCTTTCAATAAAACCAACTATAGCATATATCTTTCTGAGATAGATATCTTGGATGGAAAGTACAGGAATCCCATTTACAATATTTAGTGGGCGAATAAGTTTTAGATAATCTTCAACAAAATCAACTCTCAGTACCTGGTTTTTTGTTAAAGAGATATTATAGATCATCATTTTTGCTTTCTCTTTTTTAGTTTGCTCAGCAATAAGTTCCACTTTTTTCTTAAGTCCTTTTGCGATTATCTCTCTTATCTTTTCAACTCTTAGAGGAAGAAAATTTTGTGTGAAAAAATCAAGGTCATCAGAATCTCTATGTTGAAAATAAAAGCGAGAAAGGGCAGTTCCCCCAGCAAGATAAAAATCTTTAATCCTTCCCGATAACAGCTTTAATACTTTTTCCTGATAATCTATCAGAGAGATTTTTTTACCCATAAACAACATTATACAACTTATATGTTGTAAAGTCAAATCCTATACAACTTATATGTTGTAAAAAGAGAATTTACTTCAGATCTTATTCTACAATGAGTTGGCACTTGGGGAGGGAGGAGAGAAAACTTTTACCATAAAACTTGGTTAGAACTCTACTATCTAGAATAACTACAATTCCTTTATCCGTTTTATTGCGGATCAGGCGACCAAATCCCTGTCTCAGTTTGATAATTGCTTCCGGAAGGGAATATTCCAAAAAAGCATTGCCATTTCTTTTTTCAATCGCTTCAATTCTTGCCTCAATTAAAGGATGGTCCGGAACGGCAAAGGGCAGTTTAGTAATGATGACATTGCTTAAAGATTCTCCGGCCACATCCACTCCCATCCAGAAACTCTCTGTGCCAAAAAGGACAGAATTTATATCCTTCTTGAATGCTTCTAACATCCTGTGTCGGGGCATTCCATTTCCCTGAAGAAAGGAGTTAATTTTTCTTTCCTGCAAAGTGGGCAAAACCTTCTTGTATACCCTATCCATAACCTTATAGTTAGTAAAGAGGACAAAGGCTTTCCCTCCTGACAGTTCTAAGTAATGTTTTATCTTTTCTGCCAGCGCTCTTTCATATTCTTGCTCTGTCTGGGAGGGTGTTCCCTGACAAAGATAAAGTCTAACCTGTTTTTCATAATTAAAGGGGGAGCCCAGCAAAAGCTCCTTTGTTTCTTTCAAACCAGTTCTTTCTTTAAAGAAGGCAAATGAATTGTTTACGCCTAAGGTAGCGGAAGTCATAATAATTGGTTTCACTTCTTTAAATAGATATTCCTGAAGGTGAGCGGCAACATTGATGGGAGAGGAAAAAAGAGCGATACGGGCATACCTTCTTCTTTTAGCTAATTCTACCCAGTAGACATAGTCCTTCAGGGATTGATTCAAGATAATTCTTATCTCTGTGGCTAAAGAAGAACAGCGTTTTATAGAGGAGGTAATCTCTACCTCCTCCTCCTTACTCTCGGCAGTTGCTCTCCTCTTGAGAAGGATTTTCGCAATCTCCTCCAGATGTAAGGAGATTCTGTTCTCTACGAAATTGGGTATCTTGATTCTTTTCGTCTCCTCTTTTTTCATCCAATCCTCTATCTCCTGGAAAAAGATTTTTGCTTCCTCCTTAACTACCTCAATGTAATTAAGAACTTCTTTATTGAGTTTCAAGGTAGTTAAAAATCCTCCAAAGGAATCCCTTTGGGACCCTTTCCGGTGCGAAAGGGAATTGAGGAGATAACTTACCCGAAAATTACTGAGCTCTATCCCCAAATGCTCACTGGCAATCTTCTCCAGATTATGCGCCTCATCGAGAACTGCCGGCTTATAAGGAGGCAGAAGGCTCTGTTTTTCAATCCTTAGGGCCAAATCGGAGAAGAAAAAATGATGGTTAACGATAAAGAGGTTTGCCTGATATAACTTCTTTCTTGCTCTTTTAAAGAAGCATTTTTCTTGGTAAGGGCATTTTTTTCCCAGGCAGTTGTCCTGCTCGCAGCAGACCTTATCCCAGACTTTAGAGGATGGAACCCGGGGTATATCGGAAAGAGTTCCCTCGACGGTAACCGCACTCCATTCCTTAACAAGAGCCAGCGCGGCAAATTCATTCTCATTTTCGAAAAGTTCTCCCTGGGTCTCTGAGGTCCGGGCTAAACGCCGGAGACAAAGATAATTACTTCGACCTTTGGCAATGGCTACCTTAAAGGAAAAGGGAATGACCTTTTGTAAAAAGGGGATATCCTTTTCCATCAGTTGCTCCTGCAAATTGATGGTATAGGTGGAGATAACCACCCTTTCCTTTGTCTGGTTGATATAGTCAATTAAAGGAACCAAATAGGCAAAACTCTTTCCTGTTCCGGTGCCAGCCTCCACTACCAAATTCCTTCCCTCGCTGATGCAGTTTTCTATTGCTTTAGCCATTCTTATCTGCTGGGTCCGATATTCATAGTTAGGAAATTCTCTGGCAATAAAACCTTCTTCCCTAAATATCTCCTCCAACCTTTGACTCATGGGTTAATATTACCATAAAATATATCTTTGAGGAAGATCATGGAAGAAGGAGTTATTAAGGAAATCTTAAAAGCAAAAAGGATGGTTGCCCTTACCGGCTTAGGTATCTCGGCAGAAAGTGGCATTCCAACATTTCGGGGAAGGGGAGGGCTCCCGTCCGGTGGACGGGATGGGGGGCTCTGGGAAAAATATAATCCTTCTGTCTATGCTAATATCCCTGGGTTATCTCGGGCTCTTTTCACTAAACCGGAGAAAGTGATGGTAACCTCTATCGCTGGCAGTGCTTAAAATGCTGCAAGGAGCAAATCTTCTCCAAAGAAAAATTGAACTCTTTTCTGAATTCTCTCAGTCAGGTGAGATCCTCCCGGTTAAGCATTATGAAAAGTTTCCGTAAATTTTCTCAATGCAGTTGTAAAGGTAGAATCCGACCGAGCATCGTTTTCTTTGGAGAGATTCTCCCTGCCAATCAGTTCCTAAAAGCAGAAAAGGCAATATCAAACTGCGACCTTTTACTTCTGGTTGGAACCTCCGGGATTGTTCAGCCGGCAGCCAACCTTCCCTTCTTAGCTAAAGGAGCGGGAGCAAGGATTATTGAAATTAATCCCGAAAGAACCGAACTTTCTTATCTCTGCGATGATACAATTCTTGGCGCCGCCAGCAAAATCCTGCCGAAATTATTCGTTCCCTGAGTTCTTGACATATCGATGTCATAATGCTGTAATTGAGAGGGAGAATGAATATTCCAATTCTTAAGGTAGAGGGAAAGGGGATCGCCGAGGTTTGGGAGAAAGGTATTCTTAAACTATGGGAAAAAGGTGCTCAGATTAAGACAGAATATGACAATCCCAAGGATCCACCCAGCAAAGACGGGACAATGATGATGCTGATCAGGGAACCTTTTGCTGAACCCAGGATTCATCTTGCCTTTCCCGGTGGATTGGAGGATTTGGAGAAGTATCGGCAGGAAGTAGTTCTTGGTATTCATGATAAATGGATTAATCCCAAAGAAGGCTCCTGGACCTATACCTACCATGATCGACTTTTTAATTACTCCCAAAGGATTAATCAGATAGATTATATCGTGAAAAAATTATCCAAGTCGGAATATTCTCGGAGGGCGCAGGCAATTACCTGGATTCCATCAATTGACCCTCCGACAGATGACCCTCCGTGCTTGCAGAGAATCTGGTGCCGCATTGTTAAGGAGAAGGGGAGATTGTTCTTAAATATGCATACTCATTGGAGAAGCCGTGATGCCTACCGAGCAGCATTTATGAACATTTTTGGCCTTACGGAACTGCAGAAATCCATCTGTGAAAAAATCTCAGAGCAAAGAAAGGAGAAGGTCCTTGTAGGTCACTATTTAGATATCTCCGATTCCTATCATATCTATGGCTCCAATTTTGATGATTTCAAAGAACGGTTCTTAAAACTGCAAAAGAAAAGAAGATTTTATGATCAGGAAAGAACCATGAGCCGGACAATGAGGAGCGATGACCCCGCAGCCATTGCCGGTTTTGAATATGGCAGGAAATTACTGGAGATGGAGCAGAAGACCGGAAAGAGAGGAGCCACATTTTGACGAGAATTCCTCTTTTGGTTATTCTTGGACCCACCGCCGTTGGAAAGTCAAAAATTGCCATCTCTTTGGCTAAAAAGATCAAGGGGGAGATTGTCTCTGCCGACTCGATGCAGTTATACCAGGGAATGGATATTGGCACCGCCAAACCTTCTCTCCGCGAACAAAAACTTATCCCTCATCATCTTATTAACCTTCTGAAACCGGACCAACCTTTCAATGTCTTTGAATACGCAAAAGAGGCTGAGAAAGTAATCAAAGATATTCATCGCAGGAAAAGAGTTCCCATTTTAGCCGGTGGCAGTGGTCTTTATGTTCGAGCGGTCATTGACGGTCTCTTTGAAAGTCCAAAAATAGCCCCTGATTCAATCAGGGGTAAAAAGAACTCTATTGTAACAAAAGCACTCAAAAATAAACCCACAGATTCCCTCTATCAGGAGTTAAAAAAGGTTGACCAAAAAGCAAGTCGAAAAATCCATCCGCACGACCGCCGGAGAATCAAAAGGGCATTAGAGGTATTTTATACTACCGGTGTGCCTATCTCTATTTTACAGAGGAGAAAACCAGTGAGACAATTCCAGACGTTGATTATTGGAGTTACCCGCGAAAGAGAGGAGCTCTACAAAAGAATCAATAAAAGGGTGGAGGAGATTTTTGCTAAAGGGTTTATTGATGAAGTCAAAGGTCTTTTAGAGAAAGGGTATGATAAAAATCTAAACTCAATACAGGCAATTGGCTATAAGGAGATAATTGCTTATTTAAAAGGCAAGGGAACATTAGAGGAAACAATAGAGTTGGTAAAGAGGAATACGAGAAGGTTTGCCAAACGCCAGCTCTCCTGGTTCCGCAAGGACAAAAGAATAAACTGGATAACTTCAGGCAACAGGGAGACTCCCCAAGAGGTTGCCACCAAGATTGAAACTTTACTCAAGAAAAGTCATTTTTCTTAAAAAGTCGCATACTTCATCCCTAAATAGACAAATTTAAAGAGTTTTTCAGTCTTATATTATAGAGGTGGATGAAAAACGAAATCAGAAAGATCTATGAAAATTATGGGGAGCTACTACTTCATTATTTATTATTTCTTCTCTCGAATAGAGCAGATGCGGAAGATGTGCTGGCGAACCTTTTCTTTAAAATTGTTCGCCATCAGAAACGAATCTTTAGAGCGCGAAACTTAAAAAGTTACCTCTTTGCTATGGCGAGGAATGAGGCAAGAGATTTTATAAAAGCACAAATAAAGAAGCAAAAATTGGAAGAAAAAATGGCTACTTCTCTCATCGAACCTAAGGATAAAACTATCTCTTTTGAAGAGAAGGAAAAGGTAAACCTTGCCCTTTCTAAACTTCCTGTAGAACAAAAGGAGGTAATAACCTTAAAGATCTGGCAGGGTTTTACCTTCAAAGAAATTAGTCAGATATTAAAGGTTTCCCTTGATACCTGTGCCAGTCGCTACAGATATGCTATAGAAAAATTAAAAGAGGAATTAAAAAGATGAATATAGAAGAATATTTAAGAAGATTCCAATTTGAGAAAATCTCTCCTGAAACAAGGAGAAGAATTTGGCAAAAGATAGAAAGAAAAATTGAAGGTATTGAAAAAGAGAAAATTTCTCTCATTGATAAACTCTGGAACTGGAAATATGCAACCTCCGTAGCAACTGTAGTTTTACTCCTTTCAATCTTTAACCTTCATCTGCAAAGATATTCTCAAAAAATGATGCCCGTGGCATCTTACAAGGAGGAGATATTAGACCCTGATACTGAGGAACTGTTTGCTTTCTTAGATGAAAATCCTAAACCCTCATTATTGAGTTATCTGAATTATATCAGGGAAAAGGAGAAAGCAAAAAATTTCGAAGATTATATCTTAAAAATTGAAGAATTGCTTGGTTAAATTGAAGAGGGGATATGACATTATCTGGGAGAAGTAAAAAAGCATTTACTCTGATAGAACGTGTGCCCAGTAAAGACTTGGAGGTTGTAGTCTAATGGATAGACCCTACCAATTCCCCATTCAGGTAGGTAGCCTGACTACTAATGTATCGGAGCAATCTGATATGTTAATGCGTAGTGACAAAGTCGAAGGAG
>DAOWFY010000005.1 GCA_030637775.1 bacterium
ATGTATTTGGATTATGCCGAAATGCAGGCTGCTCGCGGCCGGGTAATGACTATGAAAAACTGGATAGAAAAACTCAATGCTTTTTTGAAATTCAGTGAACACGAGATTTTAACAAATGCCGGCAAAATTAGCCATGAAGTCGCAGAAGAACTTGCTTTAGAAGAATATGAAAAATATCGGATAATACAGGACAAAAACTATGTTTCTGACTTTGACCGCGAAGTGAAAAAATTACTTAATTCAAGAAAGAAAAAAACATGACCTATCTCAACGAAGATACAAAGGATAGAAATGAGAGATTGCCACGCTCACTTCATTCCCTCGCAATGACAGTCTGGGCAGAGTAAACTCTGCCACTACAAACAACAGCAAAGCAAGCTTTGCCACTACAATAAGAAAGATAGGATTGAAATAAAAAGAATGAATAAAGAATTCTACATCAGGACATTTGGCTGTCAGATGAATGTGGCGGATTCGGAAAGGATAAAATCGCTTCTTTTAAGGGATGGTTATCAGGAGACAGCAAATCCGGAGGAGGCAAATCTCATTATTCTTAATACCTGTGCGGTAAGGAAACATGCTGAAGATAGAGCTCTTGCCCGGCTAAACTCCTTAAAACATCACAAAAAAAAGAACCCGAAGCTTATTATTGGTCTTTTTGGCTGTATCCCTACCCTTTATGGAGAAAAACTGCTTGAGCAATTTCCTCATCTGGACATTCTCTGTGGACCAAACGGCATTGGAAGGATAGAATCTCTTTTGGATGAGGCGAAGGAAGGGAAGAAAGCCGTGGCTTTAAAAGAGGAAAATGGTCTCTTGAATGCTGGGTGCATCTTGGCAGAGAACAAGAAGAAAACATTCTTGCCGATTATGAAGGGATGCGATAATTATTGCTCCTATTGCGTGGTGCCCTATACCCGGGGAAGAGAAAGAAGTAAGCCTTCCTCTCAGATTATGGAGGAGATAAAAAATTTAACCAAGCAAGGAGTAAAGGAGATTACCCTTTTGGGCCAGAACGTTAATTCCTATGGCAAGGGTCTTTCGGAAAGGATCGACTTTGCCGGATTATTAAAATTGGCTGATGGAATAGAAGGCTTAGAAAGAATTAAGTTCATGACTTCACATCCCAAAGATATCTCACAGAACCTTTTGGAGACAATTGCCTCCGGTAAAAAGGTTGAGAAGCAGCTGCATCTTCCGGTTCAATCCGGCTCTGATCTTGTTTTAAAAAGGATGAATCGAGGCTATGCTGTGGCAGACTATAAAAGGATTGTAAAAAATGCCCGGGAACTCATTCCGGGAATTTCTATCTCTACCGATATCATAGTAGGCTTTCCGGGAGAAAAGGAGAAGGATTTTCAGGAAACATTGGAACTCCTTGCTGAGATTCGTTTTGACTTTATCTATGCCTTTAAGTATTCAGACCGACCGAAGACAGCGGCCAGTAGTTTTGAGGGGCAGGTTCAAGAGAAGGAAAAGGAGAGGAGGTTGGAAGAGGTGTTTAAAGCGTACAAGAAAGCCTCATAAATGAGGCAACTACAGGGTTAAACGGGCGGAGGGGCTGATTCAGGAGGTTTTTTGATACTTGACCTGCGGAGAATGGAAAGGAATATGAAGCCTAAAGCGGTAATAGCCAAAATTCCCACCAATTTAGCCTTTCCTTCGTTCAAGGGATAGGTTATTTCTATTCCAGGTTCTACTACTTCCAATTCTTGAGCATGAATATCAAGTCCTCCCTGATGCTGAGAGCAGCACATATTAAAAATACCTATAGCCTTGATTCTGTCCCCTTCCCTTGTGTAGGAACCGGCAAACTTAATTTTGTTCAAGTCCTCTTTTTTACACCAGATTCCAATTACATCTTTACCATCGGCCACATTTATCCAGCCATACTCTCCCCTCTGCATCACATCCCCGATTACCTCTCCCTCATAGGTTACCGTTTTTCCATCATACTCCTTGCTATTTTTAATCAAATCGGTGCTGGAAACAACCCCACCAAAAAGCAAAGAAGAGGAAAAAATAGTTAAAAATAAAAATATAAAGACAATGGTAGTTGCGAAGCAATCATAAGTGGAGGCGGATAGACCAAACTTGGCAAAGCGAAGTAAAGAAGCCGAAACTGACCGATAAAAACTTCTCTGTTTTCTCCTGTGAGAGAATTTCGGAGTGTCTAACTTCGCTTTGACATATAGTTTGGTATCCGCCGTAGCGTAGATGCGGAGCAACTGACCATTGGCTATGAAATGTTCCGAGCCCATTATTTTCCTCTTATTAAGGCAGCAATGAATCCAAAAAGGACAAAGACGGCCATAAATTC
>DAOWFY010000154.1 GCA_030637775.1 bacterium
ATCAACAATATGATGATGACTATTATTAACTTTAATATTTCAAAAACCCTGTAGAATAGGGGGGAGGAAGACAAAATCATCGGAACTGCTTGATATTCAACGGTTTAGCAGAAAATTAGCAGGAAGTTTTTGACAATACGGGTTTTTAAGTAAGGGGTGCGGGAATGAAAATGACTCGGGCAGTTTCTTTAGTAACCCTTGGCTGCAAGGTCAACCAGTATGAGAGTCAGCTTTATCGGGAAAACTTTGAGAATAATGGTTTTGAGATAAGGGATTTTGGAGAGCCTTGTGACATTACCCTGATTAATACCTGCGTGGTGACAAAAAGGGCGGAAAAGGAATCAAGGAATCTGATTCATCGCTCTTTAAGAATCTCTCCAAGGGTCATTGTTACCGGCTGTTATGTGGAAAAGGACGATGAGGCTCTACTGGAAAAATTCCCTGAGATAGAAGTTGTTAAAAGAGGGAAGTTGCTCAATAATGGCCTGCCTGCCGGCAGGCATGGCTATTTTCAGAACAAGATCAACAAAATCCATAATTTCTCTGGGCATACTCGAGCCTTCATCAAGATTGAGGATGGCTGCGAAAGGTTCTGTAGTTACTGTATCATCCCCTATCTGCGCGGTGCTGTGGCCAACAGGAGTTCAAAAGAGATTCTGAAGGAGATTGAAGGTTTAGTAGAAAACGGGTATCAGGAATTTGTTCTTACCGGAGTTGACCTCGGTGCTTATGAAGGATTAGTCAGTTTGCTCACCGAGATCAGTAAAATTAAAGGGGTAGAACGAATAAGGCTTTCTTCTTTAGAGCCAAATGAGATCAACAATTCCTTAATTGATCTTCTTTCTTCAAATCCAAAATTCTGCCCCCATCTGCACATTCCTTTGCAAAGTGGGGATGATAGAATTTTAAGATTGATGAATCGGGACTATGCGCTTAAGGATTATACAACATTGATTGAAAAAATTGGAAAAAAAATTCCCAAAGTCTGCCTTACCACCGATATCATGGTCGGATTTCCCGGAGAGGATAGCCAGGCATTTTCAAATACAGTTAATGCTGTAAAGGAAATTGGGTTTTCTAAGGTCCATTGCTTTCGTTATTCTGCCCGGGAGAAAACTATCGCCTCTAAATTACCCAACCCTGTTAAGGAAGAGGAAAAGAGAGAAAGGGCAGAAAATCTAAGGCTATTGGCTGAGAAGGTCTCCCAGAAGATAAAGAGGAGTTTTCTGGGAAAGACTCTTTCTGTGTTGGTTGAGGGGAAGAAAAGAGATAGATATTTCTTTGGCTATTCCGAGAATTATCTTCCGGTTTTGATTGAAAAGGAGGTCAAAACCAATCAGATTGTTAAAGTAAAAATAGGGAATTTAAAAGGAGGTTACTTGATTGGCACTATTCTTTGTTAATCCTCACATATTCCTCGGTGAGGTCGCAACCAAAGGCGGTGCTCCGGGACTCACCTAAATAAAGATTTATCTCGATTTTTATCTCTTTTTTGTTGAGACTTTCCCGCAGTTTTTCTTCTTGATAATTTTGCTTTTCCCCTTTAGAAAAGACCAAAATCCCATTTATAGATAAATCAAGCAGATTTAGATTTACCCTTGCTCTTGCTCTGCCAAGAGCGGCCATAATTCTGCCCCAATTGGGAAAGGAACCCGCAATCGCTGCTTTTACCAAATTGGAGCCGGCAACCGTTTTTGCGATGCGGACTGCATCCTTCTGACACCAAGCCCCCTTGACCTTCACCTCAATAACCTTTTCCGCTCCTTCTCCATCGGCAACAATTAGCTTTGCTAAGAGAAGAGAAATTTTATTTAAGGCGGAGGAAAATTTCGAGAAATTTTCGCTTCCCTTTTTGATTTTTCTATTTCTGGCCTCTCCATTGGCTAAGATAATTGCCGAATCGTTGGTGCTTTCTTCATTATCTATTGTGATAAGGTTGAAGGAGCTTCTTACCGCTAAAGTTAATGCTTCTCTTAAGGCTGCCGGCTCAATTACCGCATCGGTAGTAAAGAAAGCAAGCATCGTGGCTAAATTTGGTCCAATCATTCCCGCCCCCTTGGCCATTCCACCAATTCTTACCTCCCTTTTCGACCTTCCAAAGATTTTAGTGGCAAGAGAGGTTTCTTTAATCCTTTTATCGGTGGTAAGAATTGCTTCCGCAGCGGAGTTGCTATCTTCAGAGAGATGAGTAACCAAGTTCGGGATTGCTCTTTTAATTTTAGTGATCGGTAAAAAAATACCGATCCTGCCGGTGGAGGCAAGGAGTATCTCCTCTTTTTTTAAGGAAAGGGAATCGGCGACCGATTGAACAATGGTATGGCTATCTCTGATTCCTCTCTTTCCCGTGCAGGTATTGGCATTGCCACTGACGATAAGGATTGCTTGGGCGTCTGGCTTTCTTAAATGTTTAAGGTTAATAAGAATGGAGGCAGACTTTATTTTATTTGTTGTGAAGAGGCCGGCGGCAATTGCTCTTGAATCGGAATGAATAAGGGCGAGATCCTTTTTGGTATTTTTCTTTATTCCGCAGGAGATGCCAGCTGCTTTAAAACCACGGGGATAAGTGACTCCCGAGTTCATTTTTGTCAAATGTTGAGACCTGACCCCTTTATTTTCAGGAGGGCTTTAGCTAAGAGAAGATCATTTTTTGTGGTAATCTTGATATTATAAGGGTCCCCTTTAATAATCCTCACTGGAACACCAATCCCCTCCACCAAAGAGGCCGAATCTGTTCCCAAAAAATGATCCTTCTTTGCCCGGAAATAGGCTTTTTGAATAATTTTGGCTCTGAATGCCTGGGGTGTCTGAACAGCCCAGAAGGATTCTCTATTCTTTATTGTAGATTTAATAAAAGAAGAGCTTCTTACTTCCTTAATTGTATCGGAAATGGGAAACCCGGGTGCGGCCGCTTTATACCTTTTTGCGGCTAAAGTTGTCCTTCTTATTAATTCCTCGGTTAGAAAGGGTCTTGCCCCATCATGGATAAGGACGAGCTCACAGAGGGGACCTATTCTTCTTAACCCCGAAGCAACGGAATCCTGCCGACTCTTTCCTCCCGCAACTATCTCCTTTACCTTTGAGATGCGGTACTTTCTTACTAATCTCCTTGCCTCTAAAATCTTGCTCTCCTCTACTACCAAGATTATATCGTTAACAAGGGAGGACTCTTCTAAAGTAAGGAGGCTATAGGCAAGCAGAGGTTTTCCTTCAAGGAGGAAAAAGGGTTTATTAAGTTGGCAACCAACTCTTTTACCTTTTCCGGCTGCCGGCACAACCGCTGTCAGATACATAGGGGGTCAGGTCTCAACATTTGACAAAATATTTATAAGTTCAAGATTCATATCAATTCCGTATTAATACTAAAATAACTTTAAAAAATCTCTATCTTTATCAGAAATTGTCAAATGTTGAGACCTGACCCCTTATCTTATTTTAATTCGGCAAAGATCATTCTTCCGCTTACCGTCTGGATGGTAGAGTTGATGGTTACATCTGCAGTTTTGCCTACAGCTTTCTTACCATTTTCCACCACGACCATTGTCCCGTCCTCGAGATAACCAACGCCCTGACTTTCCTCCTTTCCCTCTCTTATAATCTTCAGGCGAAGAGTTTCTCCGGCCAATAATTTCGGCTTTAAGACGGTAGATAAGTTATTAAGATTGAGCACCTCAATATTTTGCACCTCTGCCACTTTAGTAAGATTGTAATCATTGGTCAGGAGTCTCGCATTCATTTCTAAGGTAAGCTTTACCAATTTGCTGTCCGTTCCAATTAATTCGGGAAAATCTACCTCATGAACCCTGACATCTAAGGAGGAATCTTTGCGCATCTTGTCAAGCATCTCCAGCCCCCGGCGACCCTTCTGTCGCCTCAGGTCATTGCTGGAATCGGCAATCGTCTGCAGCTCCTGCATAATGAAGTTTGGAATTATCAAGGTGTAAGGCAAAAAACCAATTTTGCAGATGTCATATAATCGACCGTCGATGATTACACTGGAGTCAGTAATCAAAACACCCTTGCCTCTCTCCTTCTTTCCACCAATATAGGGAAGAAGAAGGCCAAACTCCTTTGCCTGTCGCACCGCAATCATTATCCCTAAATAGCAAAAGACAAAATAGAGGCCGAATCTAACATAAAGTTCAACCTCCTTTTCTACCGGAATGAGGAGGAGGAAGTTACTAAGAAGGATAGCGGCTACAAGCCCGCTAATTAAACCCAATGCTCCCAGAAGCAGTTGCCGAGGAGAGACCTTCTGGAGAACCTTTTCTATTCCCACAACAATGATGGAGCCTCCAAAACCAACTAAAAGCCCGCTGATAGAATTTGAGGCAATAAAGTAGCCAGAAATAGCGGAAAGGATTACAAAACAGATCCGGATTAAATTAAAACCCATATAATCTCACCCCCTTGTTTAACCACAAATTAACACAGATAGTTATTAAAGTGCTTTCTACTAAGGCGAGGAAAGTTTCTGTAGCGGCCTTGTTAGCGACTCACGCCCCTCTGTGTCTCCCCAAAGGGGAGAACATTTCTTTTCTACTAAGGCGAGGAGGACTTTCGTAAACGGCCTTAGACGCCGTATGAAAGCCCAGACAGAGGAGGCGTCCAGAGCGAAGCATCTCTGCGAGCGTGCCGTCGAGAAAGTACTCCGAGCCTCCTACTTTTCCCCTCGGGGTACTCTCAATAGCCTCCAGGGGTGTCTCCTAATCTCCTTGAGCAAAGAGAGCGCCTCCCGATGTAACTCATCGGAAGCAATAAGCTTGCCGACCGTTCCTTCCCCACTCTTCAGTTTAGAAACAATGGCATTGAACTCTTCAGTAGATTTGCGGAAACTTATGGCAGAAGCCTCTGCCTCCTTCAATACCGACCTTAAATCGGAATAGAGTTTATCATCCTTGACTAATTTACCAAGGGTTGATTTCCCTTCCTCTGCCAACTTCAGAAAATTATTGACCCTTTCCGTAGTTTCCTTTAGGTTGGCCGCCACGAGCTTACTATTGGTAATTGCCGCTTGCAGATTTTCCTTGTTAGCCTCTAAAAGATCCCGGAAAGTAGTAACTGAACCTTCGGTCTTTCCTATGAAACTATTGATTTTAGTTATCAACTCCTTTCCTCCGGTAGTAAGGGCTAAAAAATCTTTAAAGATTTTATTTAAGGAGATTTTTATCTCCTCATCGGCTAAGATATCATTGGCTGCAGCAAGAACCTGGGTAATATCCCTGATCATATCCTCCCCTAAATTGACCAACCTCTCCATGGGAATAGGATCGATCCCACTGATCAGATCCTTGTCCTTGATTAAGGGGATATCGGTAAGAGAGGTAGGCATAATCTCCACATATCTATCTCCGACAAGACCAAGGCTTCTGATAAGAATCTGAGAACTCCTTCCTAATTTGACATCCTTCTTTAACCAGAGGGCAACGATTACCTTTGGTCTTTCTTCATACATTACCTCTATTTCCTTCACCTCTCCAACCCGCACCCCGCTTACCCTCACCGCTGCCCCCGGTTCGAGCCCAGAGACAAAATTGAAAGCAACCTTGATCTCATATCCTTCTTTCCTTAAGGTAAGAATACCCTTGGAAAAGATAAATGTACCAAGAATGAGAAGCGCTAAGAGAAGAAATATCCCTACCCTTACTTCTAACGTTACCTTTTTCATATTCTAAGGAATTCTTTGATAATTGGGTTATCCGTTTTTTGGATTTCCGATAGAGTGAGGGGGCCAATGATTGTGCCCTGATACAACATCCCAATGCGATCGGCAATCTTATAGGCCGAATCCCGGTCATGGGTAACGGTAATCGAGGTTACAGAAAATTCGTTATGCAGGGAAAGAATAAGGTTATTTATCGCATCGGCCATAATAGGATCTAAACCTGTAGTTGGCTCATCATAAAGCACAATCTCTGGATTGCTGATAAGGGCGCGGGCAAAGGCTACTCTCTTTTTCATTCCCCCGGAAAGTTGACTTGGCCTCAACTCCTCGATCCCCTCCAAACCTACCATTTTTAGCATCTCTCCGATCCTTCTCCCTATTTCCCCTTCCTTTAATTCCATATGCTCTCTGAGATAAAAGGCAACATTTTCTCCTATTGAGAGAGAGTCAAAAAGGGCATTACTCTGAAAGATGACTCCAAATCTCTTGCGGAATTTATTCAACTCTCCTTCTCCAAGTTCAGTAATATTGGTGCCCGCAATCGAAATCTCGCCCTCATCTGGTCTTATTAGCCCAAGAATAGTTTTTAAGAGGACGGTCTTGCCGCAACCGGTAAGACCAATGATCACTAAACTTTCCCCCTTTTTAACCTCTAAATTCAGATGGTCTAAAACCCTTTTTTCTCTAAAGGAGACAACAAGTTCCTTGATCTCAATCATAAGAAGTAAAAGAAAGCATTGATGATGAGATCGGCCAAGACAATCAGAAGAAAGGAGAAGGCCACCGAGAGTGCTGTTGCCCTTCCTACGCCCTCTGCTCCTCCGGTAGTCTCAAGCCCCTGACGAGAGGCCACAACCACAATAATGATGCCAAAGATAAAAGACTTAAAGAGCCCGATTAAAAGATCTTTGAAGACAAGAAATCTGAATGACTGATAAAGATACATCCTTGAGTTTATTCCCATCCCATAGACGGCAATGAACCAGCCACCAAAAATAAAAAGAAAAATAGCTATGAGAGTAAGAGCAGGCATCATAATGATGGCCGCAATGAGCCTTGGTCCTACCAAATAACTTAGCGGATTCACGGCAAGAGAGCGGAGGGCATCAATTTGCTCGGTAACCTGCATACTCCCTATCTCTGCACTGATTGATGCTCCTACCCTACTGGCAATAATTAAGGCGACAAATATCGGAGATAACTCCCGAACGGCGGAGAGACTGACCAGACTGCCTACATAGGTCTGAGCCCCCACCCTCTGGAGAGCAGCCGCCGATTGCATGGCTAAGATCATCCCCAGGAAGACAGAGATAACAGCAACCATGGGGAAGGATTTATTCCCAAATTCATCCATCTGCTTGAGAACTTCCCCTCCCCTGAATTTTGCACTAAAAAGAGAGGCAACCGTTCTGAAAGAAAGAAGTCCTAAGGAACCAAAATAGGAAAAAACACCTAATCCATCCCGTCCAAGATTCTCCAAAAATTTAGTCATAAGCGAACCTGTAGGGGTCGGAGTTGCTACAATTTTTCATTCCTCTCTGGGAGACCAGGATTCAAATCTTGTATATTCCTTAATGAAGGTAAAGTTAATTGTGCCCGTGGGGCCATTACGTTGCTTGGCAATAATCAATTCGGTAGGCTTTTGTTTCTTTCCTTCCTCCGCAATTCCCTCAGTAACTGCTTCGATAATTTCTTCCTCTTCCCGATAGAGAAGTAGAACCAGATCGGCATCCTGTTCAATGGCTCCACTTTCTCGTAAATCGGAGAGTCGTGG
This sequence comes from bacterium, assembly GCA_030637775.1. Lineage (GTDB taxonomy): Bacteria > Ratteibacteria > UBA8468 > UBA8468 > UBA8468 > DAOVGU01. The sequence goes on from DAOWFY010000154.1 coordinate 7,437, forward strand.
TCGCCGATGCTCCTCTGCCGCCCGCCTCAACTGAGAAAGGGCGATAACAGGAATCCCCAACTCTTTAGCCAGGGCTTTAAGGGAGGCTGAAATTTCGGTAATCTCCTGTTGCCTGTTCTCAATCCTTGTTCTTGTTTGCATCAACTGCAGATAATCAACGATTGCCAATTTAATTCCCTCTTTGGCTACCAATCGCCGAGCCTTTGCCCTGATTTCCAGAATAGAAAGAGCCGGAGAATCGTCAATAAAGATTGGCGCCTCCTGCAATCTGCCTGCGGCCATTGTTAGATTGGGCCAATCAGAATCTTTGGAAAAGCCCGTCCTTAACTTTAAGAGATCTACCCTTGCCTCGGTGCAGAGCATCCTCTGAACTAACTGCTCCTTGGACATCTCTAAACTGAAAAAAGCCACAGGAACCTTTTCCTTGGCACCAAGATAAGAGGCGACATTAGCCGCAAGGGAGGTTTTGCCAACCGCGGGGCGGGAGGCAATAATAATGAACTCCGAAGGTTGAAATCCTGAAGTTCGCACGTCCAGTTCATGGAATCCGGTAGGCAATCCCGTAATATAGCCTTTTTGGTCGGCTGCTTCTCCAATCGTTTCGATAGTCTGATGAACCAGCTCCCTAAAGGGAATAACCTCTCCTTTCCTCTTGCGATATCCTCCCACATTAAAGATAAGTTTTTCTGCTTCATCCAAGGTCTTATCAACATCATCACTTCCCCAAACCTCATTAACAATCTTGTTACTATTCTCAATGAGACGCCGCAGGATAAACTTATCCCTCACAATCTTAATATAGTGCTCTATATTTGCTGCCGAAGGAACGACATCAATAAGCCTTGTGAGGTAACTGGAACCACCGACCTCTTCTAAATTGTGCTCGCTTTTCAGTCTGTTCGTCAGAGTAACAAGATCGCAGGACTCATTCTTCTCAAAGAGATCTACAATTGCCTTAAAGATTTTGCGATGGCCTTCCTTATAAAAATTTTCCGGAGTAATCTCCTCAATCGCCTTATTTCTGGCTTTTTCCTCTAAAAGCATGGAGCCAAGAAGTGCCTGCTCAGCCTCAATATTGGCCGGTGGAACCTTCTCCATCTCGTCCACTGAAGAACTCTTTCTTCTCGCCATTTGAGATTCTTCCCTTCGTTCAGAATGACTTCGTCACTTTTCCTTTATTACCCAAACCTTCAACTCGCTTTCTATCCCTGGAGCAAGCCTTAAAGGAATCTTGTAGACTCCTAACCTCTTTATTGGTTCAGATAGAAGGACTGATTGCTTTTCCAGTTTGATTCCCTGCTCCTTGGAAAGAGCGGTAATAACCTCCTCCTTTGTCACCGAGCCAAAGAGCCTCTCCTTTTCCCCTACCCGAGCCGCGATGGTGCAGGAGATTTTTCTTATTTTTTCTGCTAATGTTCTTGCCTCTTCCTTCTCTTTTTCTTCCTTTTTTCTTTTTCTCTTCTTTTCTACCTCCAATAGTTTGATATTGCTTATCGTCGCTGAATAAACCCATCCTTTCGGGAGAAGAAAATTTCGGGCATAACCATCCTTTACCCCTATCACCTCTCCCTCTTTTCCTAATTTCTCCACATCCTTCCTCAGAATGATTTTCATCTCACTATATACGGTAATAGCCCCATAAACCTTGCCCTTTTAATTGCCCGAGAAAGAGCACGCTGATGCTTAAGGCAAGTTCCGGTAGTAGATCGGGGGAGGATTTTGCCCCTGCCGCTGATGGATCTTCTAATTTTGCTTATATCCTTATAGTCAATCTTCTCAGCACGATCCTTGCAGAACCTACATACCTTCGGAAGTAGCCTCTCCCTTTTCCTTTTCTTCCTTTTCTTTCTCTCTTTCGCCATAGGTAACCTCTCCCTCTAAGGTTGGCACAGGAGCTTTTCCTAAAAATTGTAATCTCTCAATCCTTACCTCTAAGGTACTGCGTTTCTCCTTATTCGCTGTCTCCCAACTCCGATAGATAAGCCTTCCTTCCACAAATACGGGGCTTCCCTTTTTGAGATACTCCCCGGCTAACTCTGCCTGTCTTCCCCAGGCAACTAAGGTAACAAAGCAGGTCTCTTCCTTTAGTTCTCCTTCCTTACTCTTATACTTCCGGCTGGTGGCTAATCCAAGATTAGCCACGGGGGTTCCTCCTGCAGTATAACGCAGCTCAGGGTCCCTGGTTAAATTTCCGATTAAAAAGACTTTATTGCAACTAGCCATCAGTGTTTTTTTAGAATGAAATACCTCAAAACTCTCTCTTTCAAATCGAGTTCCTTCTTAATATCCCTTATACTCTCTGGAGGAAGTTTCATCTCAAAGAGGACATAAAAGCCTTCCTTCTTCTCTTTGATGGGATAGGCAAGAATTCGCTTTCCCCAGATATTGGTCGCCTCAACCTTTCCTTTATACTTATCAATAATCTTGGTAATTCCTTCAATCTCCTCCTTAACCTCTTTCTCCCCTAAGCCGGGATCAAGAATAAATAGATTTTCGTAATTTCTCACCATAATCTTTTCATTATACCCTTTCTTCTTAAAAAGTCAACAGTGGGGATAGAGAGATTTGAACTCTCACGGTCTTTCGACCACTAGCTCCTGAAGCTAGCGCGTCTGCCAGTTCCGCCATATCCCCCTTTAATTGCCAAGATGTTCATCAACATTACTTCTAAGGAAAGTTTAAGGTTAGCGCTCTGATGAATTTGGGCTCGAGTATTGATAATGAGCTCGATTATTTCCATAATCTGAGAAGAACTTAACTCCTCATCAGTCAGCTCTGGATTGGTCAAAAATCTTTTATCCGCTCCATTTTTAAGGAGAAGAAGATCGCGATAAAAAGATAGAAGCAATTTTAGAGAGGAATCTATCTCATTCTCATTTATAATTTCTTCCGCCATAGCAAAAATCCCCAAAGGATTCTGCAAAGAAAGGGAATTCATCGCTGCGATCAGCCTTTCCTGAATCTCCTTTTCCTCTTTTTTGAGAACTCTCTTACCGGAAGAAAACATAATTTTTTGACACCGAGATACGATTGTCGGAAGAAACTCCTTATCACTTTTGGCAATCAGGAGAAGTGTCGTATACTCAGGTGGTTCCTCTAAGGTCTTCAGAAAAGCATTACTTGTTTCTTCATTTAGCCTCTCGACCTCGAAGATATAAACTCTTTTCTTTCCCTGATAAGGCTTAAAATACATCTCTTTCTGAATCTCCCTTAGCTCATCAATCGTAAGAGAGGAAACTACGCCTTCTCCTCTCAACCATTTCACATCAGGGTGAACAAAGGATTCAATCTTCAAACAGTTTTCGCAGCTATTGCAGGGGAAATCTTTCTTCTCGCATTCGATTGCTTTGGCAAAGTTTAAAGCGGCCTTTTCTTTATCCTCAGAAGAGCCAGCAAAGAAGAGATAGGCAGAACTCAAGCGTCCCTTAGCAATGGAATTTTTTAGGTAGCGCTCAATCCTTTTGGCTTCCATACGACAAAATTATATTGAGATTCTTCGCCTTTGGCTCAGAATGACACTCTATGTCATTTTTGTGAGAAGTGGAAGAACAGCCTTTTTTATCTCTTGAAATGTATCATCTTCATCTGCTCTTACAGGAATTATCTTAATCCTTTTCTTATTGCAAAGAGCAATTTTAAGGTAACCCTTTCTCACTCGTTGATGGAAAGACAAAGGTTCATTCTCAAACCTGTCTGCCGACAGAGAGGATTTCTGCCCCTTTCTGCTTTTAGTTCTCTTCAAAGCAGCCTTTGGCCTCTCATCCAAAAGAATAGTAAGGTCTGGGGTTATCCCTTTTGTAACAATTTTGTTCAACCTTACTATGAGACCTTTGTCTATCCCTCTTCCATATCCCTGGTAGGCAAGAGTTGAATCGGAAAACCGATCAATAATAAGAATTTTCCCCTTCTTAAGGGAGGGAAGGATGGTTTCTTTCACCAACTGAGCCCGGCAAGCAAAAAAGAGGAATAGTTCGCTAAGCCCTTCTATTTCGCCTTTAGAATAAAGTAAAATCTTTTTGACGCTTTCGCCAAGATTGCTGCCTCCAGGTTCCTCCAGATGAATGGTATCATATCCTATCCTCCTTAGCCAATGGTACAGCCTTCTGCTTTGTGTACTCTTGCCACTTCCGTCAACCCCTTCAAAACTAATCAGGATCCCCTTCATCTTTTTCTATAATAGTTTAGTCGTTAAAAGTTCCTTTGTCAAAGAGTAAAAAGAGGCAAATCTATTCTCTCTGATTGCTTTTCTTGCCTCCTTCATCAAATGGTTAAGGAAAAAGAGATTATGATAGGAGGCCAATCTCAAAGCTAAAAGTTCGCCAACATTAAAGAGATGTCTGAGATAGGCACGGGTGTAATTTCGGCAGACAGGACAATCGCAATCCTCGTCGATAGGAGTGAGATCGTCCTTGAATATACTGTCCCGGATGATAATTTTCCCTTGATGGGTCAGGCAACTGCCATTGCGGGCGATCTGGGTAGGAAAACTGCTGTCAAAAAGGTCAATTCCTCGCTCAATCATTTCCAATATCTGCTCTGGCTTGCCAAGACCCATTAAATAACGGGGTTTATTCTCCGGCATCAAGGGGACTAAAGAATCAATTACCTCAAGCATCATTTCCTCAGGTTCCCCCACCGAAAGGCTTCCAATCCCATAACCGGGAAAATTAATTTTCTCCAATTTCTCTATAGCTATCTTGCGTAGCTCTTTATAGATAGAGCCTTGAATAATCCCGAATAAAAGTTGCTCATTCTTTTTATGCGTTTTTTTACATCTTATTGCCCATCTTGCCGTTCGCTCCATTGCCTCCTCTGCTTTTTTGTATTCTGTCGGATATCCCAAACATTCATCAAATGCCATAATGATATCTGCTCCTAAAATTTCTTGAATCTTGATTGAGGTCTCCGGGGAAAAGAAGTGGGAAGAACCATCAAGAGAGGAGTGAAAATCAGCTCCCTCTTCCGTTACCTTTGTATTCTTTAGGCTAAAGACCTGATAACCTCCGGAATCGGTAAGAATTGCACCATTCCAGTTCATAAACCGATGCAGACCCCCAGATTTTTTAATGATTTCAATCCCTGGTTTTAAATAAAGGTGAAAAGCATTAGCCAAGATGAGTTGATAGTCCATCTCCTTTAATTCCTCTGAGGAAAGGGTCTTTACCGAGCCAATTGTCCCAACCGGCATAAAGGCGGGAGTGAGGATTTTTCCATGAGCAGTGGTAATCTCTCCCAACCTTGCCCTTGTTTCTTTATCCTGGCAGATTATTTTGAACATGTTTTAATCTTGTTAAGACGAAGAAACCAATTATTGCTAAAACAAAACTGACTAAAAAGGTATTCTCTAAGCCTATTTTTCCCATAAGTTTTACCCCAACAAAAGGTGCAATAATTCCCCTGATTCCCATTAAGGTATAGTGCAGCCCCATAAAATTTTGTACCTCCTCTCTCCTTGCTATTCCCACGATATAATTATAACTACCTAAGTCCCAAGCCGAGAGGGCGATACCGTGAAAAGCTACTGCTAAAAAAAGAGGCCCCAAGGACTTAAAGGTATAGAGAAGGGGAAGAAGGCTTATCAGGAGAAAGGAGATACGTAAAGCAGAAAGTGGCTCCTTTTCCCCAACATATCTTCCCCAGAAGAAATAGCCAGCTAAAGCAAAAAGGGAGAAGGAAAAGCTTAAAGTTCCAATAATGAAATTGGAGAGTTTTAAGTAATCGACCAAGAGGATAATGTAAACCGGCATGGTCAAGAGGGAGCCAAACCCTATTGAGAAGAGGGAAAGTTCTAAAAGGAGGAATCTTCTCTTCTTGAAAAGATCGGGTGAAAGTGTTAGGGGCTGGAATTTATGTCTCAGAGATATTTTTTCCCTTCTGATTCTTATTCTGCGAAAGGATAAAACTGCCCCAATACCAAAGAGGCTGCCTAAAGGAAAGAGATAGCGGAAAGACTCTTTTCCAAAATGGTCTAAAAGAAATCCGAATAAAAGAGTAGCCAGCATCATTGCCCCATACATAAATGTTCTCACGTAGCCCATTGCCTCTGCCCTTTTTCTCTCGGGATAGACCTCCTTCATAATCCCACCATAGGCAGGATTCCCCATCCCTTCTAAAATATAAGAGAGAAGTACCAGGCAGCAATAGAAAAAAGAGCCCGTGACAAAAAACATCAGAAGCATCAATCCGCGAGCAATAACTTTTGGCCAGAAGACAAATGGCATCTTCCGCCGGCTGGAGGAAAGATGAGCCCAGAAAAGGGAAAGGAGCGCTCCCCAGAAAAGGGCCGAGGTAATCAGAGCAATCTGCAGAGAAGAGGAACCAATCTTACGCGCCACTACCGCCAAAAAACATAAAACAGAGCCCTGGTAAAGCCCAAAGAGGAACCCGGCCTGGCTATCGTAGTGGTAGACCAACTTTGTGTAGAAAGGAAACCTTCTCCCAAATAACATTATCCTTTTATTCTATCATAATTTCCCCTCTTATGGCGAAACAGCATGTCTGGGTTCAGACACATAGGTAAGAGTTAGGGTAAATATTATTCATAGTTAATGGGGGTTCTCCAAGGGGGAGTTAAAACTGTGAATAATGTTAATAACCTGCCTGCCGGTAGGCAAGGCTTCCCTTCCTTTTGACTC
>DAOWFY010000066.1 GCA_030637775.1 bacterium
CCTTCCTTTTCTTTCCCGAATAATTAAACCCGCTTTTGCTAATTTTCTTAAAGCAGCATTAGCTGCCCCCCGGCTTATTTTAGCCTTTTGGGCAATTTCTCGCTCAAAGAAAGTTTTATTCGGGAACTCAGCTAAGAACTTCAGAATCCTTTGATGGCTTGTATCAAAAAAGAAATCTCTCAATTTCATAATTTTGAACTCAAATTCACTTTTCTGAACTCAAATTCATTATATCCAAATATATCTATCCTGTCAATATTTTTACACACAGATATTTTTGTTAAATAATTGATGACTGCCCCGCTATTTTAGTTATTATCTCCCTTGTTTCGATGATTTTGCCACCAGATAAAAACTAATCCCGAAATAAGAACAAAGAGAAATAGAGTCATCTTCTTGATTTTACATCTTGTTTATTTTTTCTTCCCTCTCAATTCTTCTATCAATCTGCTCTGAAACCTTTTCCCAGGCTTTCATCATTGCTCGATATTCCTCTTTTTCTACTGAGCACCAACCAAAGAATGGACACATTTTGCCTTTACTCAAACATTTATCTGGGCTTGGGTAGCCAGGATCTTTGCACTTTCTGGGCCTCCTTCTGTCGGGTGTATAGTCAGGATTCTTTACAACCTTCCATTCAATGTCCTTTTCATCCTTCTCTAACTCCTTTGAGAACTCTTTTAGGCTCTTTGCAGTAGCGACCTTTATATACTTATCTTTGGCTTCATAATAGAAACAGTATGCTTCAAGAATAAAGTGTGTCCAGATACTTTCTGCATCTTTTTGTTTTGGTTTCATAAATTTAACCCTTCTTATTTTTCGCTTCTTAACGTCTTTATTTTATCGCGTAAAATAGCGGCCTTCTCGTAATCCAGGTTTTTGGCGGCGGTAAACATCTGCCGCTGCAGGCGCTTGATGATCGCCGAGACATCCTTGCCCAAATACCTCTGCTCCTTTTCGCTGAGAAAAGGACGATCGGATGTTTTTTTGCTGCGGATGATCTCTTCAATTCCTTTATAGATTGGTTTCTTAATCGAGACCGGAGTAATGCCATATTTCCGATTATACTCCTCTTGGATTTTGCGCCTGCGGTTAGTTTCAGCGATGGCCAATCTCATCGATTCTGTAACTTTATCGGCATACATAATAACCTCGCCATCAAGAGCTCTGGAGGCTCTTCCTGCCACTTGAATCAGAGAGGTCTCCGAGCGAAGAAATCCTTCCTTGTCGGCATCGAGGATTGCCACTAAACTGACCTCAGGTAAATCCAATCCTTCCCGCAAAAGATTGATACCAACTAAAACATCGAACTTTGCCTCCCTTAAATTCCGTAATAGTTCCACCCTCTTGATTGTATCTACCTCATAATGAATATATTCCACCTTTATGCCAAATTCCTTTAAATAGTCGGCCAAATCTTCGGCCATATGTCGGGTAAGGGTAATGATCAATACTCTCCCCCCCCTCTTTACTCTCTCTTTACTCTCTTTTATGAGGTCATCAATCTGCCCCTTGGTTGACCTTAGCAAAATCGGAGGCTCCAGAAGTCCGGTAGGCCGGATGATCTGTTCGGCAATCTTTTTTGATTTCCCTCCTAATCCTTTAGCTCCGCAGAGTTTTAGTTCAAGCCTGCCGGGAGTGGCCGAGACAAAGATAACATTTTTGATTAAACCCTCAAACTCCTGATAGGTTAAGGGTCGATTATCTAAAGCGGAAGGGAGTCGGAAACCATATTCAATCAAGGTCTCCTTTCGGGACCGATCCCCTAAATGCATTCCCCGCAGTTGGGGAATGGTGACATGCGATTCATCGATAAAGAGCAGAAGGTCTTCCGGAAAGTAGTCCAGGAGTACCTGGGGCCTTTCTCCCGGAAGTCTTCCTGAGAAGTGCCGGGAATAGTTTTCCATCCCATGACAGTAGCCAATCTCCCGGAGCATCTCTAAATCATACTTTGTGCGAGACTCCAACCTTTCTACCTCCAGCAATTTCTTCTCTTTTTTTAATTTCTTGAGTTGCGCGGCTAATTCCTCTCTGATCGAGAATATTGCTCTCTCTAATTTGCTTTTAGTGGTAACAAAATGCTTGGCGGGGTAAATGGCAATCTCCTCTATCCTCTTTTTTCTTCTTCCGGTTAAGGGGTCAAAGATACCTATCTCTTCCACCCGCGTGTCCGAGAGCTCAATCCTTATACCCTCCTCTTCGTAGGCCGGAATAACCTCGACATTGTTTCCCCTTACCCGAAATTTACCTCGCGTTAAATCTAAGTCATTTCTTTCATACTGAATCTCTACCAATCTCTTTAAAATCTCCCTTCTGCCAATCTCCTGGCTTTTCCTTAGGTGTAGCATCAAAGCAAGATGGTCCTCCGGACTACCTAAAGGATAGATACAGGAGACCGAAGCAACGATGATGACATCCCTCCCAGAGAGGAGGGCGCTGGTGGCAGATAGTCTCAATCGGTCAATATCATCATTGATCGAGGCGTCCTTTTCAATATAGGTATCGGTAGAAGGTATGTAGGCCTCCGGTTGGTAGTAGTCGTAATAGGAGACGAAGTACCTTACTCTGTTTTCGGGAAAGAATTCCTTGAATTCCGAATAGAGTTGTGCGGCTAACGTCTTGTTATGAGAGATAATCAGGGCGGGACGGTTAATCCTGGCGATAACATTAGCCATGGTAAGGGTTTTACCGCTACCGGTAACTCCTAAGAGGGTCTGATACTCCTCATCTCTCTTTAGACCTCCGAGAAGAGAATTGATTGCCTTTGGTTGATCCCCTTTAGGTCGATAGTTAGAGACAAGATTAAACTGACCCATAAGTATATATTACTCCAAAAACCCATTTCTTAGCAATTTTTGACATTCTGAATTTCAAAATTGTAGGGGCTTGATTCATCAAGCCCGCGGGTCGGATGAATCCGACCCCTACAGGTTCGCTACCTGTGGTGTGTTAATTCATTTTACTTCCTTTCCTGTTAATAACTCCTATGCAGCAGGAAGATCAAAATTTTCGCTCAACGCACCACATTGTCCTCTCTGTTGTAATGTTGCGCGCAACATTACTGTTGGATGAAGCTCTTTCCCTTTCAAAAAAATTGTTGATTGATGCACCTTATGAAAGCGAATTCGCCAACCATTGCTTTCCTTCGGCAGGGGAAACAATGGCGCGTGAAACCCAAGCATCTTCAGGAGAAGTAGCGCAATTTTGGCTGGGAGTTGCAGAAGGTGTTACCTATGTACCTGTAACGTACGGGAACTTGATAAACTCTCCCTTGGAGAGTATAATAAAAACGAAAGCGTTAAGATTCCTTAAAATGAGAAAATTAAGATTATATCTCGAAACATCAATCTTCAACAGACCAAAAGAGAAATTCAGGGGACAAATCTCTTGTTGGGTTATAAAGAGATAGAAATTTGTTCCCCTTGGGAGGTGGTAGAAAGTGATTAAAGAACCAAAATCTATGGAAGAAATTCATAAGATTAGGGAAAAACTTTATGAAGAGGAAAAGGACCTTACAGTTGAAGATCTCATTGCTAAAATTCATAGAGAAGCGGAAGAAGTTGAAAAAAATACCATCTTAAATTACGAAAAGCTCTACCTGTATAAGAAAATCTATAATTTCAACTGCACATGATTGACCCTTTTTCAACTTTGTGATACAGTTTAAGAAAAGGTGAGTGTGGTTGTAGCCAATTCTACCCCTCTTATTTGCCTTTGCCGAATAGAGAGTTTCCATCTGCTTAAAACTCTTTTTGGAAAAATCCTTATCTCCGAGAAACACGTTCATGCTTGTATGGATTGAATCCCATCGGAGTGGAGAATTAACGAGTTACTTAATAGACATTTAACCCTTTCCTTATCTCTCCCATCCCCTACACCGGAATACCTTTTAAAGTCCCAAATCAGTATACCGTTTCGGCTATCTCTCCCGGATAAGGATTTAACGCTATGTCTGGAGATTTTTCCTATAAGAGCATATCTTGAAAAATAATTTTAATTCCTTTAATAACCCAATGTTTGAATACATGAAGAGGACATGAAATTCTCGCTCAACGCATCACAGTGTCCTAACTATTGCATTAAACGTCGCGAACCGTCATTGCGAGCCGGAGGCGAAGCAATCTCTGTGGATTGCCACGAGCCGATTTTATCGGCTCTCGCAATGACAGGATAGAATATCGTTTACTGATATTTACCTTAAGTGGCTCACAAGAG
>DAOWFY010000173.1 GCA_030637775.1 bacterium
AGAACTTACCAGCGGTCGTATCCCTTGCGTTCATCATGTTGCGGAGCTTGAGATAGCATGAAGCGAAGAGATTTGATAAAACAGGTTGAGAAGATGGGATGCGTTTTTATCAGGCATGGAAGTAGACATGATTGGTATCAAAATCCTATCACAAAAGTTTGCCAACCTATCGCAAGACATAGAGAAATTAAAGAGAGTCTTGCGAAGCATATTATTAAAAAATTGAAAAGTTAGCATAACTAATCACTGCACCCGACCAAAAAGCCTCCTCCCTTGACTCGGTGGAAGCCCTCCGCTATCAATAATTAAAGCCATTTCAGAGTTGGAAAAGGTCTTGTAAATCATTTCCTTTAAAAAAGAATAAATCTGTAGTATAATAAATAAATTCTGGGCCGCTAGCTCATCAGGCAGAGCACCGCCCTTTTAAGGCGGGTGTAGGGAGTTCGAGTCTCCCGCGGCCTACTACCTGTTTTATCTGGAATAACAGAGCTTGCTCTGCGCGAGACAAGTCTCGCTATTCCAACCACATTCTATTTTTATGGGGGCGTTGGTCCAGCGGTTAAGACAGCGGGCTTTCAATCCGCCAACAGGAGTTCAACTCTCCTACGCCCCGCTGACAAGAAAGCCTGATTCATCAAGCTGAAAGTTTTATACTTTCCTATACTGTAAAAAAGATTATGATGCGGACAAAAAGATTGGGTAATACAGACCTTAATTTGTCTGTTATTGGATTTGGTGCCTGGGCAATTGGAGGTAGTGGCTGGAAGTATGGTTGGGGGTTCCAAGATGACAAGGAATCTATTGCCGCTATTCTGCGGGCCGTAGAGAAAGGGGTAAATTGGATAGATACGGCTGCCGCTTATGGTCTTGGACATTCAGAAGAGGTGGTTGGTAAAGCCATTAGGGAACTGTCCACTAAACCCATTATTGCTGCTAAATGCAGTCGCATCTGGGATAAAAATGGCAATCTCTCAGGTTGCCTGAAAGGAGAAAGTATCAGGCAGGAAGTCGAAGCAAGTTTGAAGCGACTCAATATTGATGTAATTGACCTCTACCAGATTCACTGGCCAAATCCTGACAAGGATATTGAGGAGGCCTGGAGTACCATAGCTGACTTGATAAAGGGAGGGAAGCTTCGTTATGGAGGAGTCTCTAATTTTAGTGTAGAGCAACTCAAGCGAATCCAGTCAATTCATCCCATAGCCTCTTTACAGCCACCCTACAGTATGCTGAGGCGGGATGTAGAGGATGGACTATTGGATTATTGTGCAGCAAATAAAATTGGAGTGATCGTATATAGCCCGATGCAAAAGGGATTACTTACCGGAAAATTCAGTAAAGAGCGAGTAAAAAATTTGCCCGTGGATGACCATCGACGCCAGGACACACTCTTCCAAGAACCGCAGTTAGATATCCACCTTCAGTTGGTTGATGATCTGCGTCCTATTGCCGAAAGAAATAATAAGACACTTGCTCAATTAGCCTTATCTTGGGTCCTACGACGTCCAGAGATAACGGCTGTCATTGTTGGTACCAGGAATCCATCCCAAATTGAGGAGACTGCTATTGCAGGAGATTGGCTCCTTTCTGAGAAGGATATTGCAGATATTGATTTTTTACTTAAAAGGCATGATAAAGCCTTAAAAGAGATTTGATGAATATAATTCTTTCCATTCTTTTCTTTATTGTTGGGACCTGCCTGGGGAGTTTTGCCAATGTCTGTATTTACAGGCTCCCCAAAGGAAAGTCAATCATCTGGCCTCCTTCCTTTTGTCCCAAATGTAATCATGAGATTTTCTGGTATGATAATCTTCCCCTTATCAGCTTTCTTCTTTTAAAGGGGAAATGCCGCTTCTGTCAGGAGAAAATCGCCTCGCGTTATTTCATCGTGGAATTTCTTACCGGAGCTCTCACCCTTTCTCTTTTTTTGCGATTTGGGATCTCCTTGGAATTCTTAATCTACTTAATATTTGTTCTCTCCCTGATTATTGTTTCCTTTATTGATATAGAAAATTTCCTTATTCCGGATTGCATTGTTTATTCGGGGATAGGATTGGGTTTAGTCCTATCCTTTTTTTATCCCGGATTACATCTCTCTTCTTCCTCCCGTTTGGTAGCGCTTAAGTCAGGGTTTTTAGGAGTTCTTTTGGGGGGAGGTTCTTTATTTATCATTGGTTATTTAGGAGGGTTAGTCTTTAAGAAGGAAGCAATGGGTGGTGGGGATGTAAAGCTTTTAGCAATGGTGGGAGCATTTTTAGGGTATAAATCTGTCTTTTTGACAATCTTCTTTTCCTCTCTCGCAGGTAGCATTATCAGTCTGATCCTGATCTTCTTAAAGATCAAAAAGAGAACCGATTATATCCCTTACGGACCATATTTAGCATTGGCAGCGGTAATTTCCCTCTTCTGGAAAGGTCATTATTTCCTGAACTTTCTGATAGATTGATGGAAACGAAGTTCAAAGTAGCTGTTGTTATTCCTGCCCATAACGAAGAGACGGCTATCGGTAAATTAATTAAAGACTTACAGGGGAAAGTCAATAAAGTGATTGTGGTAAATGATGGCTCTACAGATTCTACGGCAAAGGAGGCAGAGAACAAGGGAGCGGTGGTTTTGCATCATCAGAAAAGGAGAGGAAAAGGGGAGGCCTTAAAGACCGGATTTAACTATATTTTGGAAAATGAGTATCAAGCGGTAATCACGATGGATGGCGATGGTCAGCATCTGCCTTCGGAGGTTCATAAGTTCGTTGAGACCTTTGAAAAAGGTCCAGATAATATTGGTATGATTATTGGCTTGCGAAGAAGAGAAATTGGAAGGATGCCCTTGGATAGGCTGTTAACCAACTGGTTTACATCCAGCGCTGTATCTTTCTTTGCCCATCAGAGGATTCCGGATAGCCAATGCGGCTTCCGCCTCATCCGAAGAGAAGCCCTAAAAGGAATAAAACTCCTTACCTCTCATTTCGATACAGAATCCGAAATCCTGGTTAAGATTGCCAGGAAGGGATTCCAAATTTTAAGTATACCTATAAAAACGGTCTATCAAGAAGAAAAAAGTAAAATAGACCCTTTCGTTGATACCTTACGATTTTTCAAATTTGTTTTTAATACCGCTTTAAAGAGATGAGACAACCAGATTTCAAGCGGGAAAGGGAGTTGATGGTTAAGGAACAACTCATCTCCCGGGGCGTTAAGGACCCTTTGGTTCTGAATGCCTTTCGTAAGGTTCCACGAGAAAAATTTGTCCCACTTGAGCAGGGGGATGAGTCCTATGGCGATTTTCCTCTTCCCATCGGAGAGGAGCAGACAATCAGCCAGCCCTATATTGTTGCTCTGATGACAGAAGCTTTGAGGTTAAAAGGGGAGGAGAAGATCCTGGAGATTGGAACAGGTTCTGGCTACCAGGCAGCCATCATCGCTGAGATCGTGAAGGAGGTTTATACTATTGAGAGAATAGCTATTTTGGCCCAAAGAGCAAAGAAGATCCTAAAAGAGTTATCTTATCAAAATATTAAGATTAAGATTGGGGATGGCACAAAGGGCTGGAAGGAATTTTCCCCCTACGATGGTATTATTGTGACGGCGGCAGCTCCCAGGGTGCCGGAATCTTTGATTAAGCAGTTGGCTAAAGGAGGAAGACTCATTATCCCTATTGGTGATCTTTATTCCCAGGAACTCATTCTCTATGAAAAGAAAAGAGGAAGATTAATAACAGCTAATTTTGGAGGTTGTCGCTTCGTACCGTTGAAAGGGGAGGAGGGGTGGAAATAGGAGCAAAATTAATGATACTTTTGTTGGCCGCAGCCCCAGTCTCAGAGTTGCGGGGAGCAATTCCTTATGGAATTTTGGTAGCAAAACTATCGCTGACCGAAGTTCTTATTCTCGCTCTTCTTGGCAATCTTTTGCCGGTAGTTCCTCTCTTCTTCGGGATTCAGTTCGTTCTTAATGGTCTCAACCGTTTTCGCTATACTAAGAAATTCGGGCTCTGGATCGTAGAAACAACAAAAAGAAGGGCCACTATTGTAGAGCGTTATGAGGCAATTGGTTTAGCTCTTTTTGTTGCCATTCCTCTTCCTATGACCGGTGCCTGGACCGGAATAATTGCGGCCAGCCTCTTTAAAATAAAATTCAGGTATGCGCTTTTGGCCGTTATTATTGGTGTTTTCATTGCGGGGGCGGTAGTTACCGGACTTACTTTAAGTGGCTCGGAACTCTTTCACCTTTTGTATCAACGATGAAGAGAATAAGCAGAGAAGAGATGGCTGAGATTGACCGGCGAGCAATTGAAGAATATGGAATCCCTTCCCTGATTCTTATGGAGAATGCTGGGAGATGTGCGGCTGAGGTAGCATTGGAAATGTTAAAAAAGCAAAGAGGCAAAAGAATTTCCCTTTTCTCTGGTAAAGGAAATAATGGGGGAGATGGGATGGTTGCTGCCCGCCATCTGATGAACAAAGGTTATGACATAACCTGTTACCTCTTGGGCAAAAGGGAGGAGATAGTTTCTGAAGCAGTGAAGAAGAATCTTCAAATTTTGGAGAAGATGAAGGTGGCAATGAGGGAAATTTCCAATTTAGATTCTTTGTTAAAATTTCGCCGAGAGATTGAAAATAGCAGCCTCCTTTTGGATGCTATCTTTGGTATTGGATTGAAAGGAGAGGTGAAAAGTCCTTATAAGGAGATAATTGAATTCCTCAATAGCCTGAAAAAACCTGTGCTATCCTTAGATATCCCTTCGGGATTGGATGCGGATACAGGGATTGTTTCAGAGACCGCTATTGTTGCGACGAGAACGGTTACTTTTGCTCTTCCCAAGAAGGGTCTATTTCTCAATGATGGTCCCAAATTTAGTGGCAAAATAACGGTTGCCGAAATCAGCATCCCTAAACAACTTTTTCCCCACAAGTCTTTGAAAACCACCTCTATATTTACGTTCTAAGAAGTTTTCTCAAAGTGAAGAAGGGTATATAGCACCCCTGAAATCAGGGGTTTGGGAAGATCAAAATTCTCGCTCAACGCATCACAGTATCCTAACTGTTGCATTAAACGTCGCGAACCGTCATTGCGAGCCGGAGGCGAAGCAATCTCTGTGGATTGCCACGAGCCGATTTTATCGGCTCTCGCAATGACAGGATAGAATATCGTTTACTGATATTTACCTTAAGTGGCTCACAAGAG
>DAOWFY010000115.1 GCA_030637775.1 bacterium
ATTGGAGAGGCAATTAAGGATTATCCAAAAAAATACCGTAGAAATCCTGCCGGAGAAAGAACTTATCAAGAAATTGGAGTCTTCCCTAAAAGAGAAGAAACCCCTCAGAGTTAAATATGGGATTGACCCCACTGGAGCCGAGATTCATCTGGGACACACCGTTCCCATCAGAAAGTTAAAGGATTTTCAGAATTTAGGCCATAAAATCATTTTTCTCGTTGGTGACTTTACCGCAACCATTGGTGACCCTACCGGAAGAAATGAAACCAGACCAATACTTTCCCAAAAGCAGATTGAAGGAAATCTTCTTGGTTATCAGGAGCAGATCGGAAAGATCCTCGATCTGAAGAAAACGGAATTCCGCCATAATTCAGAGTGGCTCGCCAAACTGAAATTGGAGGAACTATTAAGACTGGCCAGCAATTTCACCATTGCTCGGATTCTGGAGCGGGATGACTTCTTTTTGAGATATAAGAGCGGCAAACCAATCTTTATGCAGGAATTCCTCTATCCTCTGATGCAGGGATACGATTCGGTGATTTTAAATAGCGACATTGAGGTTGGGGCAACGGAGCAGAAATTTAATCTTTTAGCCGGTAGAACCCTCCAAGAAGCCCTGGGAAAAGAGCCCCAGGTAATTATCACGATGCCCATCTTGGAAGGGACAGATGGTATCCGCAAGATGAGCAAGAGCTTTCATAATTACATTGGGATTAATGAGAAACCGGAAGAAATCTACGGAAAATTGATGTCCATTCCCGATTCTCTGATGGAAAAATATTTCCATTTACTTACAGAGCTATCGGAAATAGAAATATCTGAATTTTTGAAAATCCCTCTCTTAGCAAAAAAGAGGCTGGCTCACTCCATTGTGAAAAGTTACTATGGAAAGGAAAGGGCAGAAAGGGCAGAAAAACATTTTGAGACAATCTTTCAGAAGAGAAAAGTCCCGGAGGAGATGCCAGTCCTTAAGTTAAAAAAGAGCGATTTTAAAGAAGGAAAAATCTGGATTATAAAATTACTTTCTCTTTCCGAATTGGTAACCTCCCATAGTGATGCAAGACGACTCATCCTGCAGAAGACAGTCTCCTTAAATGGGGAGATTATCACCAACCCGGATTTAGAGATTGAACCGAAAGAAGAAGCAATCCTTAAGGTAGGAAAACGCCGCTTCATAAAAATAAAGGTCAAATGAAGACATATAATGAAAAAGAGTGAAAGAATAGACTGGTTCAAAGAAGCTCGTTTCGGGATGTTTATTCACTGGGGATTATATTCCATTCCTGCCGGGGAGTGGAAAGGGAAGAAAGGCGGTCATTATGGTGAATGGATTATGTCTGACGCCAAAATTCCTAGAGCAGAATACGAACAACTCGCCCAACGATTCAATCCGCTAAGGTTTGATGCTGACGGATGGGTCAACTTAGCTAAGGATACAGGGATGAAGTACATTGTAGCCATGCCCAAACATCACGATGGCTTTTCTATGTATGACTCCAAGATTAGCAACTATAATATTGTAGCTACTACGCCGTTTAAGCGTGACCCAATGAAAGAACTTGCCCAAGCCTGTCAAAAAAAGGGTCTTAGATTATGTTTTTACTACTCCCAGGCTCAGGATTGGCATCATCCCAATGCTGCCGGCAACGATTGGGATTACCCTGATGAAAGCAAAAAAGATTTTGCAAGGTACTTCAAGGAAAAAGTAAGGTCCCAGGTAAAGGAATTGTTAACACGATATGGGAGGATAGGACTTATGTGGTTTGACACCCCGGCCAAGATAAGTAAAAAGCAAAGTGAAGAATTAACGGCATTGGTTCACAAATTGCAGCCTAACTGCCTCGTCAACAGTCGTGTAGGTCGTCATCACGGAGCAGGTGACTACCGAGAGATGGGAGATAATGAAATCCCAGAAGGGCCTATTGAGGAGCCCTGGGAAACAGCAATTACGATGAATGATACCTATGCCTATAAAAAAAGTGACACGAACTGGAAGAGTTCCTCTGTCCTTATTCACAAACTGGTTGACACTGTTAGCAAAGGTGGTAACTTTCTCCTTAATGTTGGTCCTAAACCAGATGGCACCATACCTATTCCTTCGGTAAAGCGGCTTAAGGAAATTGGTACCTGGATGAAAGAAAATAAAGAATCAATCTATGGATGTGGAAAAGCTTCCTTCGGTGGAGGTATGGTTGGTTTAACCACAGCAAAGAATGATAAGGTCTATCTGCATACCTTCCGCTGGCCAGGGGAAGAGATTTGTCTTGCC
>DAOWFY010000086.1 GCA_030637775.1 bacterium
AAAGGCAGCAATTGCTGCGGGTATAAAGATACTGGAAAAAAAGATGGGCATTACCGACCAGGACTTATCGGAAGTGTTTTTAGCCGGAGCATTTGGAAATTTTATAAGAAGGAACAATGCGGTAAGAATAGGTCTTATTCCGAACATTCCTTTTGAGAAAATTAAGTTTGTCGGGAATGCCGCATCTTTGGGGGCAAAACTTGTTCTTCTATGCGCTGCCCTTCGTAACGCCGTTGAAAATATCTCTACCAAGACCGAATGCATTGAACTCTCACTTTTTTCTGATTTTCAAAATGAGTTTGCCGAATCAATGTTATTTCCAAACCCTACCATTAAAGGAAAAAAATGAGTAAAATATATTTCCCTCAGTATAAGAAGGGAAGGAAAGGAATTTCTCTGCATAAGGGGCTTACTATTCTGGATCACATCAAAGAGACAGGCATAGAAATAAACTTAGAATGTGGAGGAAAAGGTATCTGTGGTAGGTGTGCAGTAAGGGTGGAGAAAGGTAAAGAAAATTTAGGCAAATTGACAGAAGCCGAGAAGAAATTTTTCCTTCCCCCTGGGGAAAGACTCGCCTGCCAGGCCAGGATAATTAAAGATATTGAGAACATCAGAGTGTTTATCAAGGAATTTGGTAAGTATCAAATTCTGAAAACAGTAACCGAAAAGAAGATACCTCTTTCCCCTTATGTTTACCGAGAAGGAGAAAAGGTGCTCTACGATGGAAAAATATTAGATGATTACCGGGGAAAGATCTATGGCCTGGCAATCGATGTCGGCACAACAACTTTAGTATTTGATTTGGTAAATTTGGAGAATGGCAATATTTTAGCGACAATCGCCAAGACCAATCCCCAGATTTTGTATGGAAATGATGTTATCTCCCGCATTGACCATACGATGGTGAATAAAGAAAAGAATGAATATTTCGCCAAGAAAGAAAGGGAGATAAAGTTAAAGGAAGTCCAGGAGAGGGTAATTAATGGAATAAATGAATCTTTGAAGGAGATTGAATCAAGAAGAGGGGAAACTGTCTGTGACTGCATCTATGAGGCGGTGGCAGTGGGTAATTCTACGATGAGGAATATATTTTTTGGGATAGACGTCTCCTCTTTAGGAATTAAACCCTATGAGTCTACTCACAAAGAGCCGGTGATAAAAGGAGCAAAGGAAATAGGACTTAGAATCAATCCCGAGGGTAAAGTATATGGAGCGCCTCTTATTGGTGGTCATGCTGGAGCAGACGCCGTTGCTAATGTTTTGGCCTCCGGGATGTATAAAAATGAAGGCATTAGTATGACAATAGATATCGGCACCAATGGAGAAGTGATTTTAGGCAATTCCCAAAGGTTGATCAGCGCTTCCTGTGCGGCTGGCGGAGCCTACGAGGGAGCCACTATCTCTTCGGGATTGGGTGCTATCCAGGGAGCAATAAAGGACATCATGATCAGGGATGACAGGGTAGTATACCATACCATCGGAGATGTTTATCCCAAAGGTGTATGCGGCTCAGGTCTGATAGATTTGCTTGCCGAACTTTTAACCCATGGCATTATGAGTAAAAAGGCCAAAATTAGGGAGGACTTTTATGTGACCGATGGAATTAAATTGACCCAGAGCGATATTTACCAGCTGATTACCGCCAAAGCAGGGTTGAGGACCGACCAGGACCTCTTGCTTAAATATTACGGAATAGAAGCAAAGGATTTAGAAAAAATTTATTTGTCCGGCGGCTTTGGGAATTTTATAAATACGAAGAATAGCATGAAGATTGGTCTTCTGCCAGAAATAGAAGAAACAAAAGTGATTAAGATCGGAAATGGGGCTTTAGAAGGGGCAAGAGAAATGCTTGTTTCTGAGGAAAGCCGAAAGAAAGCAGAGGAAATAGCCAAAAGGATTGAACATATGAAACCGAATGAAATGGAAGCCGACTTTGCCTATTTGGTAGCGGAGAATATGTATTTTAAATGAAGCCTGGCGGATGTGCTCATTAAATGAAAACATATTTGGATTGTATACCCTGTTTCTTTAAGCAGGCTTTAGCTGCAGCCAGAGAAGCCGGCGCAGATGAAGCCGGCCAGAAGAAGATTCTGGATGAAATCTCCAAGTCTGTTCCCAAAATCTCTCTCTCCCTTTCACCGGCCTATATGAGCCGAATTGTCTATGGGACCATTCGCAAAATTACCGGAGTAATTGATCCTTTTAAGGAAGAAAAAGTAAAATCTAATAAATTGGCATTAAAACTTTATCCTCAATTAAAGGAAAGAATTAAAAGAGCAAAGGAACCGTTAAAAGAGGCAATAAAATTGGCTATTTTGGGCAATACCATTGATTTTGGTACCGGTCTTTCTTTCGATTTAGAGAAGGAGTTGAATTCCGAGGGTAATTTCCCTATCTTTGATTATGAGGAGTTTAAAAAAATTCTGAAAAAAAATGGAGGGCTCCCGTCCGGTGGACGGGATGGAGAAATTCTTTATGTCGGAGATAATTGCGGAGAGACAGTTTTTGACAGGCTCTTGATTGAGGAAATGGGAAAAGAGGTAATATATGCGGTTAGAAGCGCGCCGATTATCAATGATGCAACAATAGAGGATGCAAAATTTTGCGGAATAAATAAAATCGCCAAAGTCATTTCCAGCGGCTCTCCCATTTCCGGAACACCAACAGAACTCTGTAGTCAGGAATTTCTTTCTTTTTTCAATCAATCCTCTTTTATCATCAGCAAAGGGCAGGGAAATTTTGAGACCCTTTCGGAAGAGAACAGACCAATCTTCTTTTTGTTAAAGGCTAAATGCTCGATAGTTGCCGAAGAATTAAATTGTAATATCGGGGATATGATTCTAAAATATAACCGGAAATGAAACCACAGAAAAGTTATATCTTCGGTCCCGTCCCTTCCCGAAGACTGGGCTTTTCCTTGGGGATAGACCTTGTTCCCTACAAAACATGTAGCCTTAATTGTACCTATTGCCAATTGGGAAGAACGACCAACAAAACAATAAAAAGCAAGGAATATATACCCTCCTCTTTAATCTTAAAGCAGTTAAAGGAGGCTCTTTCATCAAAAAGAAAAATAGATTACCTTACCTTT
>DAOWFY010000002.1 GCA_030637775.1 bacterium
AGGAATTAAAAAGGGAAAAAGAGTAAAGCAAGGCCAGGTAGTTGGCTATGTTGGCTCCAGCGGTCTTTCCACCGGAGCCCACCTTGACTTCAGAGTAATCAAGAATGGAAGATTTGTTAATTTCTTGAGGATAAAACTCCCTCCGGCTGAATCCCTCCCAGACAAATATAAAACATCATTTAACAAAATAAAAGAGAAATACCTTTTCCAGTTAAATCAACTTTAACGAAACCTTCGATGTAGCCAGCCAAACCACTGCTCCGGGTATTTGCGGATAAAGGACTCAATAGTTTTCATAAAGCAGGCCGTATTTTCCATAATATCCTTGCGCACATCCTCTGCCTTTGTCAATTTTAGAGGCTCTTTAATGATGATGCGATGGGTGCCATCAGGATTCCTGAGGGAAAAGATGGGTAGGGCTTCGGAATTCATCCTGCGGGCAAAGGTGGCGGCTCCTATGGCCGCCTGGACCTGACGGCCGAAAAAGTCCACAATGACCCCTTTGCCTGAATGCTGATCCATCAGCACACAGAGGAGACCGTTTTTTTTAAGCCATTTCATTGATTCTTTGAGAGAATCAGAGAGAGGGTACTTTGGTATCCAGGTAATTTTTAATTTTCTTCTTATTTCCCGAAAGAATTTTTCTAACCCTTGATTGTCCGATTCTCTAATCATTGTATTGATGGGATAACCGGCAGATGAGAGTCTGGACAACATCAAAGGGAAATTTCCAAAATGGGCGCATATCCCGACTGCCCCCTTTCCCTTTGCCAATGCCTCTTTCAGATATTCTTCTCCCTCAATCTTGATCAACTTTGAGAATTCTTCTTTAGACCACTTCATTGCTTTAATCGTTTCGCAAAACCCGAGGTAAATATTGGCGAACTGTTTTTTAGCAATAGAGGAGAGTTCGCCTCTATTCTTCTCTTTTCCCAGCGCAATCCTTAAATTGGAAAGAACCCTGTTTCTGGATCGAGCCAGGAAAAGATAGCCAAAATTGCCTAAAATTTTAGAAAAGAGAGAGTGCAACCGGAATGGAGATAGAGAAACAATCAGAGCGCTCAGCCGCGTTAAAAGATAGACAAGCTCTCGAATCAATCTCTTTGGTCTTTTCATAATTGGGAATTCTATGTTATAATAATATATTCTATTCTATATCAGAATGCAAGTTGATATGAAGATAAATAGGCCTCGAGGCACATATGACCTTTTCCCGGAAGAGTTAATTAAGTGGCAATGGGCAGAGCGAATCGCAAAGGAGACCTTTGGAGAATATGGTTTTTCTGAGGTTAGAACACCCATCTTTGAAGCGACAGAACTTTTTTCCCGCTCTATCGGAAAATTTACCGATATCGTGGAAAAGCAGATGTATACCTTTAGAGATAAGAAGGGTCGCTCCCTTACCTTAAGGCCCGAGGCAACCGCCTCGGTTATCCGTGCCTATTTAGAGAAAGGAGGAGAGCAGGGGTCAGAAAGGTTCTACTACTTGGGTCCGATGTTTCGCTATGACCGACCCCAAAAGGGAAGGTTTCGCCAGTTCTACCAGATTGGGGTAGAGCTTTTTGGAGCTGCCCATCCAGCGGCAGATTGTGAAATAATTTTTCTTTTAAATGACCTCTTTCAGAAATGGAAATTAAAGAAGTTTGAGATTCAATTGAATTCACTGGGTTGTGCGGTCTGTAAGGAAAAATACAGAAAGGCTCTTTTCGATTACCTGAAAGGAATATCTCTCTGTAAAGAGTGTGAAGCCAGAAAGCAAAAGAATGTACTGCGGGTTTTAGACTGTAAGAACCCTGCTTGCCAATCCTATATTGAAAAGGCACCAAAGGTAACCGATTATCTCTGTGATGATTGTTCTCTCCACTTTGAGAAGGTAAAGGAGTATCTTAATCTCCTGAAAGTTCCTTATAACCTTGATTCTTATCTCGTTCGGGGTTTGGACTACTATACGAGGACGGTCTTTGAGGTTTTTTTACCAGAATTGGGAAAGGAGATAGCAATTGCTGCCGGTGGTAGATATGACAATTTAATCGAGGAATTGGGTGGAAGAAAAACGCCGGCGATCGGTTTTGCCGTTGGTCTGGAACGACTTATCGCAAATTTAGATGGTCCTGAGAAGAAAAAATCACCTCTCTATCTTGCCTCTTTGGGAGAGGAGAAAATTTTAAAGGAAACAATGAAATTGGCTCAGAGATTAAGAAGAAATAAGATTCAGGTGATAGCAAATTATGAAGCAAGAAGTTTGAAGAGCCAACTTCATCAAGCAGATAGATTGGGTAGTAAATTTGTCCTCATCATTGGTCCCAAGGAACTTGAGGAAGGCACAGCGATCCTGCGTGATATGAAAGGCTCCCGCCAGACCGTAATAAAAAGAGAGAACCTGATAGAAAAGATTAAAGAAGTGGGAAAGGTCTAATGAAGAGAACCCATACTTGCGGGGAATTACGCAAAAGTGATTTAGGCAAGGATGTATTTTTAATTGGCTGGGTGAATACCAGACGAGACCACGGAGGACTCCTCTTCATTGATCTCAGAGACCGCTATGGTATTACCCAGACTCTCTTTAACTCTAAAGTTCTTCCTCTCTCCAAATCCCTGCATAGCGAGGATTTGATTGCCGTGGAAGGAAAGGTAAAGGAGAGACCCCAAGGTACGATCAATAAGAGATTGGCAACGGGTGCGATAGAAGTGCTGATAGAAAAATTTTCCCTTCTCAATAAGAGTAAAGAATTGCCATTTGAAATTTCGGAAAGATCTTCAATTGCGGAAGAGGTCCGTCTTACCTACCGTTATCTTGACCTGAGGCGACCAATAATGCAAGAAAGGCTTATTTTAAGACATCGGCTGATTAAATTGATCCGGGACTATTTAGACCAAAAAAGTTTTTTGGAAATAGAGACTCCTATCCTTACCAAGAGCACTCCTGAAGGTGCCCGGGACTATTTGGTTCCCAGCAGACTCTCTCCGGGAAGTTTTTTTGCTTTGCCTCAATCTCCTCAGCTCTTTAAGCAACTGCTGATGATTGCGGGAATCGATAAATATTTTCAGATTGCCAAATGCTTTCGCGATGAAGACCTTCGCGCCGACCGACAACCTGAACATACCCAACTTGATCTGGAATGCAGTTTTGTTGCCCCAGAGGAGATTTTCTCTATTATTGAGCAGATGCTTTTCATTCTCTTTGAAAAAACCCTTTCCCTGAAGGTTTCCCTGCCTTTCCCGCGACTTAAATACAAAGAGGCTATTTCTCGTTATGGCAGCGATAAACCGGATCTTCGCAAAAAGAAAAAAACGGATTTCAGTTTCGTCTGGATCGAGCAGTTTCCTTTATTCCAGTTTAATAAGGAGGAGAAAAGATTGGAGCCCGAGCATCATCCTTTTACCTCGCCAATGGAAGAGGACATTCCTCTCTTAGATAAAGAACCTTTAAAGGTAAGGGGACTGTCTTATGATCTTGTCCTTAATGGAGAGGAGATTGGGGGAGGTAGTATCAGAATTCATAAGAGGGAACTTCAGGAAGAGATTTTTAAGATGATCGGTCTTTCTAAGGATAGTTATCTTTCCAAATTTGGCTTTCTCCTGGAGGCATTAGAATATGGTGCGCCTCCTCATGGAGGAATTGCTCTGGGTCTTGACCGTCTCCTGATGCTTATGACCGGGGCAGAATCTATCCGGGAGGTAATTGCCTTTCCCAAGATGGGAGATGGCTCTTGCCCCTTAACTGGAGCCCCTACCGAAATTTTAGCAGAACAACTGAAGGATCTCTCCTTAAAAATTGACAAAAAAAAGAAATTATAGTAACATAGTTAATTCTGTAATTTCTTCTTACAAATTACTAAGACGAGGAAGTTCCCTGAAGCGTGCCTTGTTAGCGACGAGCGGGCACGGTGTCCGAAGGACGAGCGAGGAGCAACGAGAGTGCAGTTTGCCTCGCTGGGGCAAACAAACGTGCCGCCGAAGGAAACTACCGAGACTATTATGGCAAAGAAAAGGGAAAGACCGATAAATATTCCGGAAGGTGTTAAGGTAAAGGTCGAAAATACACTCATTAGTGTAGAGGGTCCCAAAGGCAAATTAGAAAGAGACATCCCTCCCTCTTTGAAAGCCGAAATAACTGATGGACAGCTTCTCTTAAAGAGGCAAGAGAAGGAAGCAAAAGTTATTGCCCTTCAAGGCCTTTTCCACACTCTGATCACCAATATGATTGAGGGGGTGGTAAAGGATTATGAGAAGATTTTGGAGATTGTGGGTGTAGGCTATCGGGCAAAAATGGAGGAAAAAAAACTTTCCTTATTCTTAGGATTTTCCCATCCAATTGAGGTTGAAGTCCCGGAGAACTTAGAGGTAAAGGTTGCTAAAACTACCATTCTTATTAAGGGAATAGATAAGGAATTGGTGGGAAACTTTGCTGCTTCTATCAGGAAGATTCAGCCACCAGATGTTTATAAAGGTAAGGGGATTCGCTACCAGGGAGAGTATGTTCGCCATAAGGTAGGTAAAACTGCGGTAGCAACAACGGTATAAAAGGCGACGAAGTCGTTGCGAGAGCCGATGGAATCGGCTCGTGGCAATCTCAATGGAAGAGGACAGAAGAAAAAAAAGGCATAGGGCTTTAGTTAAAAGGAAAAAGATTTTTGGAACGAAAGAGCGACCAAGGCTTACCATCTTTAGAAGCTTAAAACATATCTACGGTATTCTTATTAATGATGATGAGAAAAGAGTAATTACCACCATCTCCAGTCTTTCTAAGGATTTTATCTCAAATAAGGAATCTGGAGCTGGATATAATCTTAAAGGAGCAGAGAGGGTTGGTTCTCTATTGGCCCAGAAAGCACTCCTTTTGGGAATTAAAAGGGTATGTTTTGATCGAGCCGGTTATTCCTTTCATGGCAGAATAAAAGCCTTTGTTGAAGGCGCCAAGAAAAGCGGATTAGAAGTCTGATGGATGATAATCGAAAGAATCGAGGGGAGTGGATAAAAAAGGTTGTTACCATTAATAGAATTTCCAAGGTGGTTAAAGGTGGCAGGCGAATGAGATTTAATGCTTTGGTTGTTGTTGGTGATGGAGCAGGTAGCGTTGGTTATGGTTATGGGAAGGCAGGAGAGGTGAGCAGTGCAATCGCCAAGGCCGAAAAAAGAGCAATGAAGTCTTTAATTAAAATATCGCTCCGAGGCTCAAGCATTCCCTATACGATTACCACTAAGTTTGGTGCCTCTAAGGTCTTTTTAAAGCCAGCACGAAAGGGAAGAGGAATTGTTGCGGCTAAACCGGTAAGAGCAGTAATGGAAGCAGCCGGGATCTCCGATGTCGTAACAAAGTTATTCGGCTCCCATAATCCGCTCAATGTAGTGAAGGCAACATTAACTGCTCTTTCCCGTTCGTTTGAAGCAGAATGAAGCTAAATGAGTTAAGACCAGTTCCTGGTTCGCGCCATCGGCAAAAGAGAGTTGGTCGTGGTCCTGGTTCTGGCCACGGTAAAACTGCAACGCGTGGTCATAAAGGACAAAAAGCCAGGGCAGGCAGTAATAAAGGCTCCAGGAGTTTTGAAGGGGGACAGATCCCTTTTATTAGAAAGATTCCCAAGCGGGGGTTTACACCGATTAGAAGAAGAGAATATCAAATAGTTAATTTAGAACAATTAAATAGATTTAAAGATGGTGAGGTAATAGATTCAAGGAGAATGAGAGAAGGAGGGCTGATTAAGAATAGAGGAGGTTTGGTAAAAATCCTTGCTAAAGGAGAAATAAAAAGAAAACTTACTGTAAGAGCAGATAAATTTAGCAGAAAGGCAATTGAGGCAATTAGTAAAATAGGGGGAAAAACAAATTTAACCACAGATAAAGACATATTAGGTCATTCTGGACGAAGTGAAGAATCTCAATGAGAGACCCTTCGCTTTACGCTCAGGGTGACATTTATCTGCGTCCCATTAAATAAAAATGCTTACACCATTTCGTGATAGTTTTAAGATTCCTGATCTGCGAAAAAAAATCTTAATTACCTTAGGATTACTGTCTATCTTTCGTCTCGGCTGCTATATTCCCACTCCTGGGATCGATGGGGCCGCTTTGTCCCAATTCTTCCAGAGAATTCCGGGCACCCTCTTTGGGATTGCCGATCTCTTTACCGGTGGGGCCCTCTCTAATCTCACCATTTTCGCTTTAGGAATTATGCCTTATATTTCCATCTCCATTATTTTAGAGCTTTTGTCTGCGGTAGTCCCTTACTTTGAAAGTTTAAAAAGGGAAGGACCTGAAGGTAGAAGAAAACTCACTCAGTTGACGAGGCAGGGCACGGTACTTTTGTGTATTGTTCAGTCCCTGGCCATTTCTTTCTGGTTAGAAAATCCCAACAATTTTGATGGGGCAGTAATGGTTTCTCAACCAGGCTGGTTCTTTCGGATAATCACTGTAATTACCCTTACTACGGGTACTGTCTTTTTGATGTGGTTAGGGGAACAAATCACTGAAAAAGGGATTGGCAATGGCATCTCCTTAATCATTACCATTGGAATTCTCTCCCGGTACCCGACAGCTTCCAAACAGATTGGAATGCTCTATCGCTCGGGGCAATTACCCGGCCCTACCATTTTTTTGATGATGATCTTGATTGGTCTTGTAGTAGCTGCCACCATCTTACTCGTTGAGGGGGAGAGGCGAATTTCTGTCCAATATGCTAAACGGGTCATTGGTCGGAAGGTATATGGAGGTCAATCTACCTATCTTCCTCTTAAAATTAATCAAGGGGGAGTTATTCCTTTAATCTTTGCTACCTCTATTCTGATGCTTCCGGCAACGATGCTTAGATTCGTCAAGATTGATTTTATGCGCAGAATCTCTGAATGGCTTGCCCCAGGTGCCCTTCTTTACACCTTCCTTTTTGCTGGGCTGACCATCTTCTTTTGCTATTTCTATTCTGCGATTAACTTTAATCCTGATAATGTGGCTGATGATTTACGCAAGTATGGAGGATTTATTGCCGGAGTGAGGCCGGGGAAACCTACAGCAAACTTCTTGGAAAGAATTCTGACAAGATTGACTCTGCCTGGTTCCCTCTTCTTAGTTGCCATCGCCATCTTTCCTTATATCATTATGAATTGGTTAAAGGTTCCCTATTTAGTAGCCAGTCTTTTCGGCGGGATTGGCCTGCTGATTATTGTTGCGGTGATCATTGAGACAATGCGCCAAATTGAAGCTCATCTACTGATGCGTCACTATCAGGGTTTTATGAAGAAGATGAAAATAAGATGATGACTTTTGCATTTTTGCTCGGAAGTTTCCCTTGTGGCACACTCGATTTCCCCAGCGAGGAAATCTTCGCTCTCGTTGCTCCTCACTCGTCCGCCTTCGGCGGACACCGTGCCCGTTCGTCGCTAACAAGGCACGCTTCAGAAAACATTCCTCGCAATGCAAAAGTCATAAAAGGGAGGAAGTATGTTTAAGAGAAGGGTTAGTGGGGTTGTAGCAGTTTTAGTTTTGTTCTCCTTTGTTACGCCAATCAGAGCGGAGGAGAAAATTTCGCCAAGGAAAGAGAGGTTGATTAAAGAGCTGATTGAGGTTACAGGAGTGGAAAGACAGGCTGAAAAGACTATGGATATGGTGTTGGCTCAGATGGAGAGAAATTTTTCTCAAATGATGTCTGGATTCTTGAAAGGTGAAGAACGAGAAAAATTTGAAAAGGAGGGAGCGGAAACTGTTACTCGTTTTTTGAAGCGGTATAGAGAGTTATTGCCAAAAAGAATAGATTTGGGGCAACTGA
This sequence comes from bacterium, assembly GCA_030637775.1. GTDB lineage: Bacteria > Ratteibacteria > UBA8468 > UBA8468 > UBA8468 > DAOVGU01. Next base: position 7,760 of record DAOWFY010000002.1, read on the forward strand.
TGGAGCAGGTATACTTTCCTTTATATGATAAATATTTTACCGAGAATGAGCTGAAGGATATGATCAGGTTTTATGAGTCTCCCACGGGAAAAAAGTTTGTAAAAGTAACACCTCAATTAACCGTGGACGTAATGCAGAAGACTAATGAATTGTTAATGCCTAAAATCATGCAATTGGTTAATGAGATTATGCAGGAGGAAAAAGAACGTCTGTCAAAAACAGAAGAATCAGCAGAGAAAAATTAAATAATGCAAAGCGTTATTCTGAGGCGTTAGCCGAAGAATCTCAATATGATTCTGATTCTTTTTGGGGCGCCGGGGGTTGGGAAGGGGACTGTGGGAACGCTTTTAAGTAAAGATTTAAATATTCCTCTTGTTTCCACCGGTGATATTCTGCGGAGAAATGTTAAAAAAAGAACAGAGTTGGGCTGTAGAGCCAAATCATTCATGGAAAAGGGTGCTTTAGTCCCGGATGGAATAATAATAAAGATGGTTAAAGAGGAAGTTTCCCATTTAAAGGAAGGCTTTATCCTTGATGGATTTCCTCGAACGCTCAATCAGGCAGAGAAATTGGAAATGGTCATTGGCAACAATTCTTATCAAGTTGTTAATTTAGAGGCCAAAGATGATTTTCTTATTAACCGACTCTCTAACAGAAGAATCTGCAAGAATTGTGGGGCAATTTACCA
>DAOWFY010000117.1 GCA_030637775.1 bacterium
ACAAACCTCAGTCATCGCTTTAAAACTGTTCCAAAAACCTTAGATCATTCTCCCAGAAAAGCCTGATATCAGAGATTTTATATTTTAACATTGCGATCCGCTCTATTCCCATCCCAAAAGCAAAACCGGTAAATTTTTCCGGATCGTACTTCACCTTTCTCAATACTATCGGATTAACCATTCCCGCACCTAAAATCTCAATCCAGCCGCTTCGGCCACAACTGCTGCAGCCAACTCCTTTACAGAAAATGCAGGAGATACTCACTTCAGCACTTGGTTCTGTAAAGGGAAAGTAGGAAGGAAGAAAACGAATTCTAATATCGGGGCTAAAAATTTTCTGCAGGAAATAGGTTAAAACTCCCTTCAGATGAGAAAAACTGATCCCCTCTCCCACCATTAGACCTTCTATTTGATGGAAGACCGGAAAGTGGGAGGCATCTATCGCGTCCCGACGATAACATCTGCCAACGGTAATGATACGCAAAGGTGGTTTTCTCCTCTCCATAACTCGAATCTGAACCGGAGAGGTATGGCTCCTTAAAAGGGTATCCGGGGCCAAATAGAAACTATCAAAGGCATCTCTGGCCGGATGCTCGGGGGGGAAGTTCAGGGCTTCAAAATTATAGTATTCAGTCTCAATCTCCGGCCCGGCTACCATCTCAAAACCAAGTTCTTGAAAGATCTCTCTGATCTCATTGGTGATGAGAGTAATTGGGTGGAGATGGCCTGATTCTGGTTTTATCCCCGGTAAGGTAATATCAAACTTTTCAACCTCTCTCTTCTTCCCCAACTGAGAGAGCCGCACCTTTAAGCTTTCCTCCAGTTGCCTCTTTAAATCATTTGCCCGCTTTCCTGAGATCTTCCTTTCCTCTAAAGGAAGATCCTTAACTCTCCTTAAGATGCTGGTGAGGGCTCCCTTTCTCCCTAAATAGGTGATCCTAAAATTTTCTAACTCTTCCTTTCCCTTTGCCTTCTTTAAGGAAAGGAATGTTTCCTTGGCCAACTTTTTTAACTGAGTCTCTAAGTAGTCCATTGAGATTCTTCAGCTAACGCTTCAGAATGACCATTCTGGTCATTCATAGAGGTGACGTTGAAAAATGTAATCCATTACATTTTTTGGTAAAAGATATCGAACAGATCCTCCATCTTTTATTCTGTTTCTGACTTCTGTGGAGGAGATGCCAATCGGTCCTAAATTGAGAAATTTTACGGGAAGGGAAGAAACTTTGTTCGAAGTATAATTAGTGTGTGGCGGAATTTGATAGCCTGGTCTTTTTACCACAATAAACCTGATTAATCTTGCCAATTTTTCAATATCTTTCCAGGCACCTATTTCCAAATAGGAATCCAGACCGAGAATAAGGTAGAAATCCTTCTCCTTTGAATATAACTTTTTTAGTGCTCTCACCGTATCTATGGTGTAAGATATACCTTTTCGTCTCAGCTCTATCTGAGAGGTAATAAAATAAGGGTTAGTAGAGATGGCTAATTTTACCATCCGATAGCGGTGAATGGCTCCAATCTCAGGTGTTCCTTTATGGGGGGGATAGCGCGAGGGAATAAAGACTATTCTTTTCAGATTCAGAGCTTCTCTCGCCTTCTCGGCAATGATCAGGTGTCCCAAATGAATCGGATTGAATGTCCCTCCAAAAACCCCAATACCACCTTTACTTTCTAATCTGGCCATTTCCATAGATAATATATTTATAGGAAGTGAGGGATTCCAGGCCCATCGGACCCCGGGCATGAATCTTATCGGTGCTAATCCCTATCTCTGCGCCCAACCCAAACTCATTTCCGTCGGTAAATCTGGTAGAGCTATTCAGATAGACGGCCGCCGAATCTACCCTTTTTAAAAACTCCTCCCCTCTCTTTTTGTCCTTAGTAATGATGCTATCTGAATGGTGGGTCCCATAAAGGTTAATATGCTCTATTGCCTCCTTCAAGGAATCCACCACTTTAACGGACAGAATCTTATCCAGGTATTCTGTGCTCCAATCTTCCATTTTTGCCTTTTTGATTCCGGGATAAATCTTTAGAGTTTTTTGGCAGCCACGGATTTCGCAGCGAGCACTTTTTAATTTGTTAATTATCTCCGGAAGAAAGGAGGGAGCAACTTTTCTATGAACGAGTAAGGTCTCGGTGCTATTGCAGGTTCCGGGTCTTTGTATCTTGCTATTGTAGGTAATGGAGACAGCTTTCTCCAAGCTCGCTTTTTTATCCACATAAGTATGGCATACCCCCTTATAATGTTTAATCACGGGAATCCTGGAATTGCTACTGACCATTTTGATCAGGGACTCCCCTCCCCGGGGAATAATAAGGTCGATACAATTGCTTAAGGAGAGGATATATTTAACTGCTCTTCTCTCGGTGCTCTTAACAATCTGGATGCCATATTCGGGAAGACCACACCTCTTGATTGCCCTTTGTAAAATATGGGTTAAAATGAGATTGGAAAAGTGAGCCTCTCTTCCTCCTTTTAAGAGCACGCTATTGCCCGACTTCAAACAGAGAGTGGCTGCCTGGACGGTAACATCTGGCCGAGATTCGTAGACAATAGCAATCACTCCGATGGGAACGCTGACCCTTTTAATCAGAAGACCATTTGGTCTTTTTATTTCCCAGAGTGGCTTACCCAATGGATCCGGTAATCTTTTAACCTCCCTGACCATCTCTGCCATCTTTTGTAAGTCCCTATTATCTAACCTGAGTCGGTCCAAGAAAGCGGAGGAAAGCCCTTTATTCTGAGCAATCTTGAGATCCTTTCTATTTTCTCCTATGATTAAGGCCCTTTTTTTCTTTAACTCTTGGGCAATTAAGGCAAGTGCTTTATTCCGGAGAGTTAGAGAGGTCTCCAACATAAGATGGGAGGCTTCCTTGGCTTGCTTTCCCATCAATAAAATTTCCTGTTTTAAATTCCGCAAAGTCATTCTGAACCCTTCGTTTGTCATTCTGGCAAAAATAGCGTTCCTATCTTTTTACCGGCAAAGATTTTTTTGATGACTTCTGCCTTTCTTCCATTAGCAATGAGCATCATTTTTCCTTCTTTAGTAACGGTCTTGGCGGCCTCGATCTTGGTAATCATTCCTCCGATACTTTTGGAAGAACCTGTTCTTTTTGCAAGTTCTTCAATCTCGGGAGAAATTTCTCTTACCCGGAAGAGCAATTTACCTTCTCCGGGATAATTTGTATAGAGTCCATCAACATCGGAGAGGATGATCAGCAGATCGGCTTCCACTAAATTAGTGACCAAAGCGGAAAGGGTGTCATTATCCCCGAACTTAATTTCATCGACCGCCACCGAGTCGTTCTCATTAATAATGGGAATAACGTTGGAGGAGAACAGAGAAGAAAATGTATTACGCACATTTAGATAACGTTCCCTCTCAGTAAGAATATCCTTGGTGAGAAGAATCTGACCCACAATAAGTCCTCTTTCTTTAAATAGTCTTTCATAGATACGCATCAGCTGGCTCTGTCCGACAGAGGCGGCCGCCTGCAGTTTGGCAAGATTCTTTGGCCTTATTCTCAAACCTAAACTCCTCATCCCGGCAACGATTGCCCCCGAGGTAACAATGGCAAGTTGAATCCCCTTCTTGCGCAACCAGACAAACTGCTCGACCAACTCCTCCATTCTGGAGGTATCGAGCCGATTATCCTCGGTGGTTAAAACCGGGGTACCTAACTTTACAACCACCCGATTTATAGAATCTAATAATTGATTACGTTTCATTCAATCTTTTCTTTACTTCTTTAATGATTGTTTCCACCGGTGCAAGATGACCAATACCGACTTGCCCATTCGCTAAGATTCCTCTTGTTGGCTCAATAAAATGATAACCAATCTTTTTTAATCTTTTGATATTCTCCTGTAAGATATGGTTTTTCCACATATTTTTATTCATCGCGGGTGCAAAGAGTACCGGGGAGGTGCTCGCCATTATCACGGTGGAAAGAAGGTCATCGGCAATACCGGAGGCCGCCTTGCCAATAATATTTGCCGTTGCCGGAACAACAAGAAGAAGATCGGCCCATTTAGCCAAAGAGATATGAGCTATCTCCCATTCCTTTGGCAGAGTGAACATCTCCGAGTAAACTGGATTTCCGGAAAGTGTCTGCAGGGTAAGAGGGGTAATAAAACGGGTGCTGTTGTTGGTCATCACCACCTTAATCTCATTCTTCCTCTTTAATCCTTCAATGAGTTCTGCTGCTTTGTAGGCAGCAATTCCTCCACAGACCCCCAAAAGAATTTTTCCCTTTCTCATCATCGCTCTCCCTTTATTTCTTTAAACATCCATTCCGGTGAAGAATATTTTTCCTTAAATAGCCTTTTTGCCAGATTTAATTCCTCCGATGATAGAGAATCCTCTCTAAAACTCACAGAAAAATTATCGGCAAAACCAAAAAGTATCTTTCTTTTTATTTCTTTTAAAGAAATTCTTTTGCCTGAAATTTCTGAAATTGAAGTTGCCATATCTCTAAAACCATCACTTTGGGGAAAAAGTTCATTTATCAGATCAAAATCATAAGAGAGAGGTAAAGAGCCCTGCTGGAGAAAGGCCTCCTTTGTTCGGCGCTGAGCATTGCCCACAATCTTTTTTCCATCCCGTCCACCGGACGAGAACTCTCCATCTACAATAAGGTCATGTTTTGAACTTGCCATAAAGCAGGGAATTCTCTCTTTTAAGGAGGAAGTACTTTTTCCTCCCCTGAATTTTGCCTGAATCCCCAATTGGGACAATCCTTTAATAATTCCATTACAGACCTGCTTATAGGAAGCAAGAATGCTATCAAAATCTTCACCGGCATCTATCCTGGAGATGAAGGAGTATGTCAGCTCATCATTATGGAATATCGCTCCTCCTCCCGTATAACGCCTGACAAGATCTATCTTTAATCTCCTGCATTCCTTCAAATTTAACCCTTCATTTATGTTCTGCGCATAACCAATTGAGATGGCAGCGGGTTCCCACTGGTAGAAATGTAGAGTTGGTAAAATTTTTCTTTCTCTGGCAAAGGTAAATATTGCTTCATCAACCGCCATATTCCAGAAAGCATTACTTGCCCCTGTGTCCAAAAAACGCCATATATTCATCCTTATTGGCTTTGTCTTTAATGTTCTCCCCACTTGTGGGGAGACACAGAGGGGCGTGCCGCAAAGAAAAATCTTCAAACTCTCTGCACGCCCGAGAGGATTTGAACCTCCGACAAGAGGTTTAGGAAACCCCTGCTCTATCCGGGCTGAGCTACGGGCGTATATTATAGTATAAAAAGTATAGCATAAGACCGCTGCATTATCAACAAAACCTTACTCCTTTGAGATAGTAATTCATCCCGGTGGACCTGCACTTGAAGCAGAAAGAGCCAAAAGATTACTCCAATGTAAAGAAGGTAAGGAGAGTGAAAAATTGAGAGTTTAAAGTAAGTAACCCGGTCGGATTTATGGTAAACTTTTCTCTTGACAAATAGACAAAAGTATTTTACAATTTAATCTGGAGGTGGAAAAGAAATGAAAAAGATGTCTTATGCTGTGAAGATATCCCCAAACATCAGAGAGAGAGTAAGAAATTTCTGTGACCGTCATGGAATTAAACAGGGATACTTTGTAGAGAAAGCTCTGGATGAAAAACTCGAGCGAGAGGAAACTATACAAGATGCTCTGGAACTCAAGAGGTGGAAATATCAGGAACCTCAAGCTGTAACCTTCGAGGAATATCTAAAACAGCGAAATGTATAATATCAAAATTATTCCTCGGGCCCAAAAGGATCTTGACAGGCTCCACGGAAAACTTTTCAATAATATAGAAGGTAAAATACATAGCTTAAAAGGCAATCCACGACCTCATGGTTGTGAAAAGTTAATCGAGGAAGAAGGGTATCGAGTCAGAGTAAGAGATTATAGAATTCTCTATAGAATTGACGATAGAACCAAAACAATCTTTATCCATAGAGTCAGACACCGGCGTGAAGCATACCGCCAACTTTAATAAATTGTATTATTAGAATCTTAACTTTTGGATTTTTCAACTCTAACCTCAATTTCATTTCTTTGGCCACATTATCCTCCCTTTTTTCGAACCAATAATTTATTATAACTTCGAAAATGGGTGAAAATCAGTGAAAGAAAAAATCAGCGGAATCTATTGTTAGACAAGGCTTTTTAGCGAATAGTGTGCCTTTCCTGAAAGTGGCTAAATCGGTTTAGGGAACCAGTGCTCTATTCAAACAAAATCTTGCATTCCGCCAGTTTCAATATCAAAGGGGAAGAGTATTGTAGAATCTGCCCCGTAGGTTATTCCATTACTGAAATTTTTACTTTTCTATCTTTTTATCTTTTCTCTCCTGAGAAAGGATAATATAAAATAAAAAAGTCAAATTGCGATACATCTTTGTTGCTCTTGCTCAATTACTCGCCATTGTTTCCATGTCCGAAGGAGAGCAATGGTTGATGAATTCACTTTTATAAGAAGTATCGGTCAACAATTTTTGTTCGCCTCCTCGCTCATTTTTTAATACTTTTCTCAGTAAGAATATGGGGGGTGATAAAGATGAGAAGGTCAGTTTTGCCTTCAGTGGTACTCCTCTTACCAAAGAGGTAACCCAAAATCGGGATTCTGCTGAGAAAAGGAATCCCGGTATTCCCTTTAATTTTATCCTCTTTTAAAAGACCACCGATGACAAGTGTTTGCCCGTCTTTTATCCTCACCTGCGTTGTGGCCCGACGCGTGGAGGTGACGGGCCATTCGGCATCCTGAAAACTTACCCATTCTACAATTTCGCTCACATCAGGGGTAACCTCCATCGTAATGTAACCGTCTTTATTAATGTGAGGGGTAACGGTAAGTTTGATCCCGATGTCCTTTTCCTCATAGCCGGTGACTGTCCAAGCGCTTGTGCCTCCAGTTCGCTCCACCAGTTCATACCGGGCAATAGGGACAACCTTTCCCACGATGATCTCTGCTGACTCATTATCGAGAACTGTGACTTGAGGGTTGGAGAGAAGATTACTTTTTCCACT
>DAOWFY010000023.1 GCA_030637775.1 bacterium
CATCCCCGGCGGAGGAAAAATCTTCTATGGGAAACCCCGCGGAGGTAAGTAAACTCATCAATCTCTCCGGGGAAAGGTCAAAATCAACGTATTCCTTCAACCACTGATAAGAGTATCTCATAATATACTCGGAGGTTAACTTCAGCGGCACGCTCGCAGTGATACTCCCTATGAGATGCCTCCTCTGTCTGGGCATTCATCCGGCATCTAATGCACGCTTAAAGTAAACCTCCTCCTATTGGTTTACATACCAAGGCGAGGAGTATTTCTGTAGCGGCCTTGTTAGTGACTCGCGCCCCTCTGTGTCTCCCCACTAATCATGAGAGATAACTGGGGTTTGTAAGCGAGTTGGCGGTTATGCTCCCAGAGCACGATAGTGCCGAGGAATAAGAAAGCCCGAGTGAACAAATTCCAGTCGTCTCTTTCCGAGCCTCCTCATAAGATGAGTAGTTTTCCGCCAGGATTAAATTTGCCGTACAAAGTCTTTCTTATCTCCTGGTTTTCCCGATAAGCACTGATATGATTATAACCTGGTTTTTCCCAGGCAGGTTCAGTAAGAAATGCTTTGTCAAAGGCGGTTAAAAGATGCTTTTCAAATTCTCCCCTATACTTTCCCCGGGTAAACATTTCAAAGGCTCGCGGGAATTCATTCCAGGCCTTTTGTTCTTTGCCCGGTGGAGTTGAATAGAAAAGTCCATTATTTGCTTTTACCGCCTTTAAATCCCCTTTTCCGTCTCCAATCATCATTATCTGATTATCTCCATATCCACCGGCCTTTTTTGCCACTTCAATATGGTGGCCCTTTGAGCCCATTTCCTGTCCCGCAATAATTTGAACATCGCCCGCAATTCCCTGCGTTTCCCAATAATCTGCTAAATCCCTATAAGGTGTTTTGGAAACAACCATAATATCCGCAGATTGGCTCATCAATTGCAAGGATTCCTTGACATTATCAAAGGGCGGAATTTTTGCCGAGATATGGGGAAATGTCCGATTAACCGCTTCGCTCCATCCTAAAAGTTTGTATAAAGATAAATCGGTTGGGTTTTTATCAAGAAAACCCTCCAGACTGGGATTTCCCAATCCCAATTTATTCTCTTGCGCATCATTGATATATTTATTCAATGAGGCTGTATCGGGCAATTTCACATCTTTTTCGCTCAATACCCGGTTAACATCTTCTCTTTTGGCAAGAGCCTTAAGGGTAAGCTGGACAGCAATAAACCGGTTACATCCTCGCTCTTTCGAAAAAAGATTGTAGTATTCTGCCACCTCTCTGAAATAGGATTCAATACCCCAAAGTGAATAGAACTCCATAAATTGGGGATGGAAGATCAACATCTGCTTTCCGTTCATATTATCGGTGATACAGCCATCGGTATCGATGGCAACTAAGAAATCCTTTGTTTTTCTAAAGCCTCTCAATTGCTGCTCCGCATCTTCCTTTACCTGCTGTACAGTGAGTTTAATTAAAGCCATTTTTTTAATATTAGTAGAATAGGAGATGACTGGGGTTTGTGAGCGAGTTGGCGGTTATGCCGCAGGTATGAAATACCGAGGAATAAGAAAGCCCGAGCGAACAAACTTCAGTCATCTCTAATTTCATTTTATTTATAGGCTGTGGGTGTATACTTTCCGCATATCTTGGGAGCGGTTATTTCCTTAAATCCAGTAAATTGAGGAAGATCTCCGCCAATCAATGGCATTGCCCAATTTACAAAGTTATCCGTTACATCTACCTTGTTGGAAGCGATCCACTCTCCCGGAAACTCCCTTTTTGAATTAGCCACTTCCTCCAGTAAAACCTTATCATAAGTGACCCGATAGGTATCCCCCGGTATTCTTACAATTGCGGACATAAAACCATTTTTCCCGGAAAGTGCCTTTCTTACTGCGTAGGCACCCACCTCATAGGACTCCTTTCTGTCAATCTCAGAGACATAAGCAATTTCTCGCCTCTGGCGAGTTCCAGGTCTTTCCGATCTGGCTATTCCCCGAACCTTCAGCCTGCTTTGGGCCCTCCCCTTACTATCCTTTCTGTCATTACCATTAAGGTAATCAACAAGGACCTGTTCAACCGTTCTTTCCGAAGCGGAAAACTGCTCATTGCCAAAACTATCCCTTAAGATTCCTAAATCTCCTATTCCTGCTCCTTCGCTGATAACAACGATGCACCGATGATGACTGCTTAATTTTTCGTTAACCGCCTCGGTTATGAATTCCAGGTTCCCTGCGTAATCGTTTTTAGGGAAAACCTCCGGAAGGATGATGAGTAAAGGCATCTTTCTTTCCGGATCGGCCAATCTGGCGGCGGCCGGGATAAAGCCAATTTTTCTTCCCATCACGCCAATGACCAAAACGGGATCGCTGGTATAACTTGCTTTGTTCTCCTCATCTGCCTCCAAAATATTGATCGCGGTATTTCTTGCCGTACTTCCATAACCCGGATTATGATCACAAATGGCAAATGTACCATTGGATTGCAGGGGTCCGCCGACATCATTATCAATTGTTTTGGGAATTCCTGTGCAGACTATCTCTAAATTATTTCGCCGGGCTAACTCACCTACCTTATTTGCCGTATCCATCGAATCCCCGCCACCACAATAAAAAAAATAACCAACGTTATGTTTGTCAAAGACTTCAATAATTCTATTTAAATCCTCATCGCTCCTTATCTTATATCGGCAACTTCCGATTGTCCCCGCCGATGGGGTTTTTTCCAGAAGAGCTATTTGTTTTGGATCTTGAGCAGAGATATCGAGAAGTTCCTCCTTAAGCACGCCCAGGATACCCATCCTTGCTCCATATATTTTATCTATTTTTTTTGCTGCTTTTAATCCATCGATTGCCCCGCGGATGCTATTATTTATTACCGCCGTTGGTCCACCCGATTGGGCGATAACTGCATTTTTCATCTCGTTATCTCTTTTTCCGGCCGGTCATCTGACATCCACTCGGTGTGGAACTCTCTTATTTTTCCTTCACCGGTAGTGATAATCCTCGGGTCATCCGGTCCGCCTATTTTAAAATAGCCGTGAGCGCCGAAATAGTCTCTCTGTAAGGCAGCTACTTGAGCGGAAAACATCACCGGGCTACAAAGTTGCACAATATAGTCATAAGCGCTGTCCATCGCAAGGCCTGGCACTCTGGCCTGGTGTGCCATTTGAATAAAGAGTCCAAGTCTTTCAAGGTTTTTAGACACAAACTCAGAAAATTTTGGAGCGGCAAGAAGGTTTGGCAAATCCGCATTTTCTTCATAAGACCTGGTAATATCATCAAGAAATTGAGCCCTGATGATACATCCCGCTCGCCAGATTTTAGCAATTTCTCCCAGGTTCAGGTTAAATTTGTATTCTTTTGAAGCGCTCTTTAATAAAGCCATACCTTGAGCGTAAGAAGAAATTTTGGCGATGTATAAAGCGTCATGAGCAAGTTCAACTAATTCGCTCTTCTTTTCCTTAGATGCAGGTTTCTTTAGAGTTACTATTTCTGACATTTTTAATCGTAAATCCTTATCCTGGGACATCTCCCGGGAAAATACAGCGGCAGCAATTGTGGGAATCGGCACCAGTAACTCCAGGGCACTCTGGACGGTCCAGGTGCCGGTTCCTTTCATCCTTGTAATATCCGCAACTCTGTCCACAAGGTACTCATCTGTTCCTTTGTGCTTTTCTCTTGCGCTCTCTGCGGTAATTTCAATAAGGTAAGAACGTAAAACGTCGTTTTCGCCATTCCACTCAGCCATAATATCCGCAATCTCTTCGGAGCCCATCCCTAAATTTTTGAAAAACCAGGCTATCTCACCAATCAATTGCATATCGCCATATTCGATTCCGTTATGGGTCATTTTAACAAAATGCCCCGCTCCATCAGGACCGATATAAGTGACGCATGGTTCTCCGTCATCGGCTTTACCTGAGATGTCCTTAAATATTTTTTCAACGAGGGAATATGCTTCTTTCTGGCCGCCAGGCATCATCGATGGCCCTTTTAACGCACCCTCCTCTCCTCCAGAAACTCCGGTACCAATGAAAAGGAACCCTTTTTGAGTTAATTCGTTATTTCGTCTGATCGTATCTTTGAAGTAGGAATTCCCGCCGTCGATAATTAAATCCTCTTTTTCAAGCAAAGGAACGAGTTGATTAATAAAATTGTCTACCGGTTCGCCTACCTTGACCATCAGCATAATTTTTCTCGGGGATTCAAGGGAGGCTACAAAATCCTTTAAGTCATAAGTACCGATTATCTTTTTTTCTTTTGCCGGACCTTCAACAAAAACTTTGGTTTTTGCGCCAGTCCGGTTGTATACCGCAACAGCATAGCCTTTGCTTTCCATGTTTAAGGCCAGGCTTTTCCCCATTACTTCCATCCCGATGACACCAATATCTGCTTTTTCCACTATTTTCCCCCTTATCTGTCTAAACTCCCGAAAAGGCGTTAAATCCTCCGTCAATAGGAACAACTATTCCCGTTACAAATCTTGAAGCCTCAGAGGCAAGCCAGATACAAGCACCAGTCAATTCTTCGGGGTCTCCAAATCTTCCCATGGGTGTATGCTTTATTATTGTCTCTCCTCTGGGTGTCAGCTTATTTTCTTTATCAAGAAGAAGGTACCTGTTTTGGGCGGTAAGAAAAAATCCGGGAGCAATGGCATTAACCCTTAAATTCTTATTGTACTCGGAAGCAAGGTGTGTAGCCAGCCACTGGGTAAAGTTGCTCACTGCCGCTTTAGCCGCAGAATATCCCGGTATTCGGGTTAAGGGACGAAAAGCATTCATCGAGGAGATATTTATGATTGAGCCACCCGTTTTATTTTTCACCATCCTTCTTCCAAATACCTGGCAGGGAAGAATCGCCCCTCCAAAAAGGTTAAGGGCTACTACTTTCTCTAAAGCCGGTAAAGGAAGATCAAAAAAGGAAAGCTCCTTGGAAGTGGTAGCCTCCTTGATATTGCCCCCCGCGCTGTTAACTAAAATGTCTATTCGGCCAAAATCTTTAATCACTTTATCGCAGCAAACCTTTATTTTTCCAATATCCATAACATCGATAGAATACCCTTGCGCTTTTATTCCTTCTTTTTTAAATTTCTTCACAATTTTATCTGTGTTGACAATATCGCAGATCGCGATTTCCGCCCCGGCTTTTCCCAATCCTTTACCGATAGCTGAACCCAAGATGCCTGCTCCTCCGGTAACTACCGCTTTTTTGTCTCTTAGGCTAAATAGACCTAAAATCTTTTCCAATTTTTTCTCTCCTTTCTGTGCCCCACACCAAAATCTGGTGGGAGGTTATAAGTAATTGTAGGAGATGACTGGGGTTTGTGAGCGAGTTGGCGGTTATGGCCCAGAGCACGATAGTGCCGAGGAATAAGAAAACCCGAGTGAACAAAGTCCAGTCATCTCTTAACGAGCCTCCTTTACCCAACTGTATCTTGGATCATCCTTTGGCTTTAAAACCCTTTTTTTGCCGGCTAAAATCCAGAGGTAATAGATACGATATCCCGGTATCACCCCTACCGGATGATAACCTCGGGGAATGGCCACGAGATCATTGTTCTTAATCGTAAAAATCTCATCATTTTTTCCATTATACAACCTCATTATTCCAAAACCATCCGCCGGCTCCAATTTAAAGAAATAGAGTTCCTCCTGTTTTGATTCAAAGGGAAGGTTATCTCTATCGTGCTTATGGGGAGGATAACTGCTCCAATTTCCTTTTCTATTTATGGTTTCACCGACCAGGATATGCTCTGCCCTTGTTCTTTCGTCAACAATATCATAAACGTCTCTTGAGAAATTATCCTTACCCACCCTTCTTAATCTTACCTTATCCGGGGTTATCAGAGTAACTCTTCCTTCCCTTTTTGCTTTTACTTTACAGACAGCAACTTCACAGAGAGATTCTCCTTTTAATTCATAGGAAGTTTCGGGTGGAAGGTAAAGGGTGGTAGCCTTTCCTGCAAAAGGATTTTTTCTCTTCCCTAAAAGAGGGAAGAAGTGGTTATTTGTTTTTATGGTGCATTTCCCTCCCAAAATTACCAATACCGCCTCTTTATCCTCTATCCTCTCTCTAAAGGTATCATTCCTTTTTAAACGAATTATTCCCAGTTCGATAAGTTTTAAAGATTTTATATTTTGGGTAAGAGAGGCGTAGCCTTCCTTTTCACAATAATGGTAATGCATAGTTTTATCCTTTTTTAAGTCTGCCTGTCCCATCACAGTAAGGACAATTCTCGAAATAAGAGGCGTTCAGGCTTTCGGTTGTTCTTTGCCGGGTCATCTCTACCAAACCCAACTTTGAAATCTGTAGGATGTTTATTCTTGCTTTACCCCTCTCCAATTCCTCCTCCAGAGATTTGTGGACATATCTCTGATCGGATGGAGATTCCATATCAATAAAATCAATGATGATGATCCCGCCCAGATTTCGCAGTTTAATCTGACGGGCGATCTCTTTCGCCGCCTCTAAATTTGTTTTCAGAATTGCTCTTTTTACATTCTGCCCGCGCACCCCTTTTCCGCTATTAACATCGATGGAGACCAAAGCCTCCGTCTCCTCAATAATAATGGAGCCACCATTTTTTAACCAGACTCTCTCCTGAAAAAGCTTCTCTATTTCTCTTTCTATCCCTTCATTTTTAAAAAGGGGAATTTCTTTTTGATAGAGCCTCACCTTCCTTTTAAGAAGGGGAGCATGTACCTTTAGAAATCTGAGAATACTCCTATATTGGAAAGGAGAATCGACAACAATTTCATCGATATCGGTAAAAACAAGATCTCTGATGGTGCGCAAATCTAAATTTAACTCCTGATGAAGAAGGAAAGGAGCGGATAGCGTTCTTGCTCTTGTTTCAATCCTTTGCCAATTCCTTAACAATTGCTTAATTTCAAGAGCAAAGGTCCTCTTTCTCTGACCCTCGGCTAAGGTGCGAACGATAATGCCCATCCTCTGGGGAACTAAATTCTCCAGGAGACTTTTTAATCGCTCTCGCTCCTTTTCCTCCTTAATTCTTTTGGAAATTCCTCTCCTTTTTTCCAGGGGAAGGAGCACGAGATATCTGCCGGGCAGAGAAAGGCGAGTGGTCAATTTAGGTCCCTTTGTTCCAATGGAGTCCTTGATAACCTGGACTAAAATTTCATCTCCTTTTTTGACCTTTTCGAGTGAACGAAGGGGAGTAATCTCCTCCCCTACCAAATCTCCCTGATAAGGAAGTTCTTCCGAAAAATCTTCGATGGGTAGGAATCCCTGTCTCTCTTCCCCAAAATTCAGAAAAGAGGCATTCAAGGCCGGAATTACTCTCTCTACTTTAGCCTTATAGATATTTCCTGCGATTGATTTCTTCGCACTTTTCTCCATAAAGAAGTTCTCTAAAATCCTATCTTGAGTGATTGCTACCCGGGTACTGTCTTTATTATAATTAATTAAAACTTTCATCTTATATATATTTCCTCAATATTATGAAAGAGACCACCGTAACTGGTGGGATGAAGATTGCCAAGCTTATTCCTCACCGCATAAAGACTGGCAGAATTGACGGTATAGATTAAAGGCAGTTGTTTACTTACAATCTCCTGCCATTGGTCATAAAGTATTTTCCTTTTATTCCGATTAAGCTCTCGAACTGCCTCCTCAAAGATTTTATCAATCTTTTTCTCCCAGGCGGAAGCTGCGCTTTTTTGTCGGGGATGCCAGATATGGAGTTGTCCGGCAGAGGCCCAGACATTCCTTCCGCTATGGGGCTCTATTCCGCCGGTAAGCCCGATTAAGACCGCCTCCCAATCAAAGGAGGCATCCAACTTTGTCACCAGGGTGTTGAAGTCTAAGGGGGTAAAGTGAACCTTCATTCCCAGTTTGGTAAGGTCATCTCTAATGATATTGGCGATATTAATCCGTTCTAAATTATCATTATTGGTGAGCAGAGAAAATTCCACCCGGTTTCCTTCCTGATCAAAAAGAGCCCCATTTTGAATCTTAAATCCTATTTTCTCTAAAAGTTCTTTTGCTTTCTTCAAATCGTAGCGATACTTTTTTACTGCGGGATTATAGAAGAAGCCACAACTTTCATTCATCGGACCATCCTGGGGATAGCCAAAACCGGCTAAAACATTGGCAACCATCGTCTCTTTATCAATGGTATAAGCAATTGCCTCTCGGAATTTACGGTTGGTAAACCACCTTAATTTTATGGGAGAAATGGGGGAGGCTGGGTTCTGATTAAAGACCAAAAAATTTGCTCCCAGGGCCGGACCTGCATTATGGATAGAGAAATTCCCTTTTCTCTCCTTTGGTTTCAAGAAGGAATAATCCTGACCCCTCAGAGAGAGGGCATCAATCTCTCCTGCCTGAAACTTCAGCAACTGGGAGTTCTGGTCAGGAACAATCAAAAAGATAATTTTGCTGATGTAAGGTAATCTTTCTTCATTTTTTCTCTTCCAGCAATAGGGATTCCTTTCTAAAATAATCTTCTGTCCCGCTAAATACCGCTTTAGCCTGAAGGGACCGGTTCCCATGATTTGAGAGGGAATAGTATTGATTCCCCAGGTAGAATTAAATCTCTTCTCCGCCACCGTCTTCTCTAAAATATGCTTGGGCAAAATCTCCTGTCCCAATACCCTCAGGAAAGGAGCAAATGGAGAGGATAACCTGAAGCGCACCTTGTACGGAGAGACCTTTTCTACCAAAAAGGGTTTGCCTTTTATGGTGAGAATATCGCGGGAACTGGTAGGGATTTCAGGATTATAGATAAGTTTATTGTAGGTAAAGACAACATCATCGGCGCTAAATTTTTCTCCATCAAACCATTTTACATCGTCGCGTAAATTAAATGTCCAGGTAAGTCCGTCTGCGCTTTTCTCCCAGTCTTTAGCAAGAGCGGGCATCACCTCCGTTGTCACCCCATCGGTCTCGGTAAGACCCTCAAAGAGGAAACCGGTTATGGCGGTGGTGCTTGTCTCCTTAGCAATGATCGGATTGAAGGACTTGGGATCTGAGGTCGTGCTTAAGATCAGCGTTCCTCCATACTTACCTTGCCTCCCGGCAGGCAGGCCTTTCGGTTTCTTCAGGTGCTCAAGGGACTTTTTGGAAGGACATCCTACGGAGAGAAAAAGAATAAGATAAAAAAATAAGAGACAACATTTTTTCATTAAAGACAATGGTAGTTGCGCAGCAATCATAAGTAATTACAGGAGATGACTGAGGTTTGTGAGCGAGTTGGCGGTTATGCCGCAGGTATGAAATACCGAGGAATAAGAAAGCCCGAGCGAACAAACTTTAGTCATCTCTTTCCGAGCCTCATTTTTCCTGGCTAATTGGTGCTTTCTCTTTTTTCAACTCCTCCTTAATGATGGAGGTGGAAGAAAATCTTGAGGAAAGCATCGCTAAGAGAAGAGAGGTAACGATGAAGCCGGCTGCCAGGATTGTGGTTGCCCGATTCAAAACGGCCGAGGTCTGGGCACCAAAGACATTCTCTGCTCCACCTCCTCCAAAGATATTGGCCGTTGCCGCCCCTTTCCCGCTCTGCAAAAGCACCGCCGCAATCAGAAAGAGAGCAAAGCTCACATGAAGAATTATGAGAAAAGTATACATTTTAATATTTATTAAGCCGGATTCGGCTCTGTTTTCTTCTCCTTAAAATCATACCTGAACCTGTCAAACCAGGTTGTAACTTCTTCCTCATAAGGAAAATCTATCGTAACCTTCCATTGATTTCCATCCCATTCTCCTACTGGATCACTAACATTACTTTGAACACCATTAGTGGGTATCACACCACTATAATATTTGTCTGAAGTAAAACTGGAAAATGTTTCACTCCAGATCCCTTTGGGGGCATCTGCGGGAAGATATTGTACATTAAAACTCCTAGAAATATAGTGCAGAACTCTTCTTGAATGGGTGCCAGAATCCCACTCTAAAACTTCAAATGGAGGAATATGATTCTCCATTGCGTAAGGAGGATCAGAACTGAGGGTGAAATACTCCCAACCATCGTATATTTCTCCTGACAAATTCGAGGGAATAGCTCCCTGTATACTTGAATTAGCAGGTACAGTAACAGAAAAACCTTGTAAATGGTATGTGAGAGATGCCGGAGTTCCGAATGCTGTGCTTACTCCAAGATTATAAGTTCCTCCCACCTTCTTTACTCCTGCAGGAATCCTACGACGGGAGTGATTACTATAATCAGAACGTACCCATAGATGATTAGCTTGAAACTCATTTATAATCGTAAAACTCCATCCTCCTCCTATCGCACAGCTTCCCCAACTGTGTGTAGCAAAAAAGTCTACCACGTCGGCATAAACTTGTAAATCATGCTCCTCATCACCATTCAGATGAGTAATGCCGTATGCGGTTCTACAGTAGGATGCTCCACCTGTCGTTCCTGCATCAATAGAATCAGAAGGAGCTCCAAAAGCTGGCTTTATATATCCTTTCAGAGGAAAAGGATTCTCTTCGCTTCCTTCATGAAATTCATCAACAACAGTAATACCATCTAATTCTCCAGTCTCCCAATCTGCTGTTGTATCAACAATTAACCTTTTCCACTGATATGTCTTCCAAATAGCGACATCATTCGCAGAGGCTAAACCTGTAACCCTAACCCCGTGTTTCATATCAAGAGCATCATCATCTGTTGAAACCCATTGAGGGTAATCAAGTTTTAAATCACAATAACAGGGTAAAATGTCTTCTTTAATCTCAACCTCTCCAATAAGGTCCCAGTCAACATCTTTCCATTCTTCCTCATCTGCCTTCTTGTCCTTCGCATAAATTTTATAGGTTCCTGCCTTAGTAAATTTAAGAAGCACATCATATCCTGTCCATTCAAGGATCTTCTCAACTACTAAATTCTCAATAACAATGGGAATTGAGGTAAGCTTGTAATTACCTGCCTGGTCAAATGCTTTGGCGTAGAGGGTATCCTCCTTATTGAGTTCAGTATTGGGTACAGTGGTGGTGTCGAAGGAAGTGGTATAGAAATGGTATACGTCATAATTACTATTATCTCTATCTATTTCCACTATAGTACCATCTGATTTTTCAAGCCAGAGTTCTGCCCTCGTTAATCCCGAACCCTTATCTCCATCTGAGGCATAAAAGTTAATATCAACTGTATTCTTGATATAGTATTTACTATCTTCGTACTTAATCTTGGGGGTAATTGCTTCTCCCTCCTCTATGATTCCTGACTTGTGGAAAGCGATTTCTTCTAACTGAGCTGTTTCGGCAACCATATTACCCATCTGTCTAAATGGCCAGAGGGTGCGCCAGGTATCATTTTCTACGATTCCTCCATTATTCCCTGGTTGCCAAGGTTCTCCCAAAGCTACTTCATAGCAGTATTCCACTAATCCATCACAGCGGAAAGATTTAGGCCGTCCCGGAGGGGGCTCAGGATTTTTATAGCCCCGCACAAAACTGTAATGCGCGAAATCATCCACTTGGGCCTTGGCTGTATCAACAATCTTTTGCCGTCTTTTATATCCAATATTTGGCATTGTGAAAACGCCGGCATCCGCTCCTTTTCCTGCCAAGAACTCCTGGTAATTGGTAACGGTTGGGCCCTGCTTTGACCATTCCCACCACCAAATACTTCCTAAAGACTCAATGGTAAGATGAGTAGTATCATCCTCAGGGTCTTCTCCTTCCCAATGCGAATAGAGACCTGCATGCCCTACTAAAAAAGTAAGAGCAGGAGGGATACCATAACGATAGATACCATCTCCTTTTTCAAACCGGCCCTGGGCACTAACGGTTCGGTATATTAACAATAAAAGTATACAAATTAGAGAACCAAACCCCAATATCCTTATACTCTTCCTCATTCTTGATACTCTTGACCGGTGAGATCTTTATATGCTTTCTTGAGATCTTCTTTATCATAAGAGGCGGCTTCCCTTATGGCTGCGGCTAATGGTTCTGCTGCTCTTTGGTCAC